>DATMPD010000278.1:0-19342 GCA_035567955.1 Edaphobacter sp. | reverse complement strand
CGAAGACCCGGGGAATAGAGGACATCCTGAGAGAGAGCGAATACATGGCCGCACTGATCAGCGACTTGTTGACTCTTGCTCGTGGGGACAGTAAAGACGGATCTTTGGAGATGGAATTGTTTGAACTCACCGAAGCGGTTGACGGGATCTTGGCGCGAGGCAGAGCGCTTGCTGCCGCCAAGAATATTTCAATCGACTATTCTCAGTCTAGCCAAGTTGTCGCAATCCACGGAAATAGAAACGCGTGCGAACGTATCCTTTTGATTTTTCTCGATAATGCAATTCGTTACACCCCGAAAGGCGGTCACGTCACTCTAAATACCTGGACATCAGGGAATGGCTGCGGCTTTACTATCTCCGACGACGGGATTGGAATTGCTTCTGAAGATCATCAACGCATCTTTGAGCGATTCTTCAGGGTGGACACAGCGCGTACCCCAAGAGACGGCGGCACAGGACTTGGTCTGGCGATCGCAAGAAGGCTCATCGAGGCTCATAGAGGAACTGTGGCAGTCGAAAGTGAGCTCGGACAAGGAACTCGATTTATCGTTCGCTTTCCGCGCGCTGATGTCGTGATCGGGACACCAGCAGCAAACTCGTCTTCCAGCCAGCTTCACCATTGATTGGGAGAGACGACGCCGTCGAGATCTCAGACTGGCATTCTGAATTGCATAGAACTTCAATCTTTTGTCTCTAGCTTCGCTGCAGCAGTCGTCGTAGCGAACCGATGTGATCGAGCGATTCGATATTGAAAACTGCATCGACGAGCTCAGCCGCTTGCCTTGCGCCCAGAAACGGATCCATAAGATCCCGGCACTTCCCGATAACTTCATCCCGACTCATCGGGTTGAGAACGGTGCCCCGCACCGCATCGATCCGTCGTTTGTAGGATTCGCCGCTCTTCAGCTTTACTTCCACGATCGCCACAAGTTGAGGATAGAGCCGTTCAAGTTGCTCGTCCGGAACCAGTTCTATCTTGGCGCGCTCGCGGATGATTGCTGCATCCCCAACGCGCGCCTTATCGTGCGCAGCGCGAAAGGAGACGGTCTTGTCGACGAGCATGACCGCCATCATCTGCTGGAGTGAAATATCCTGCATGCTGCGATCGTTGACGGTTCTGGCTTCACTGGTCGCGATGCGTACTACCACTTTCTCCAGCTGGTCGAGCTCAAACGCGTGCTCCTGCAATATCGCCTGCAGCGCGTCGAGAGGCGCCTGGATCGGCGAACCGACTGTCCACTTCTTAATATTGGTTTGGGTAACCTCGAACCGTTCTCCCAGGCCGTCAACTAATCCCGCCGGATCGGCCCCGGGCCCAAACGCCATGAGGAAATTGTCCGAGCCGGAAAAGATATCATCCACGCCGTTTGCTCCAAGGTGCACCAGGAGCGCCGCATCAACGCCGTTGCGCGCAGGCGCTCCACCAAACACGAACGACTTCTCCACGTGGTGCGTGTCCCGCTGCCACGCCGCTATCCCGGACGCCTGTTGCGCTGCGTAGTCCATCAGCCATCGCATCTGTTGAGTCCCAAGGCATGCGGAACATCCGGCCGCCGCGGCAGCGCCAAAATTGTTCGCGACGCTATGAGAGGAGCGATGGGTCTTCATCTGAAACTGAAGCCCTCCAAGTGTCATGGAAACTCGCGTTCCGATGTCGTAACCGAGCGTGATCGCGCGAAGGAAGTGTCTCCCATCGATGCCGAAGAGCTCGCCTGTCGCCAGAGCGGCCGGCACGACAGCGCAGCCGGGATGAGAATGCGATGGGGAGTGCGAGTCGTCGGTCTCGTCAGCATGGGCCAGCATGCCATTCACGAAAGCCGCTTCCGCAGGACCGCACAGCAGATTCGACCCCACAACCGTCGCGGTCTTCTCTCCTCCATGGAAGCGGGCGAAGTTGAGCGCAACCTTCGCCGGCGGCAACTCCGCCCCCGACACCATCGCCGCAAGAGTGTCCAGGACATGTTCCTTTGCCTTCTCAGCTACGTCAGGAGGAAGAATGCGGGACCGGGCCTCTGCCATGTACCTGCTCAATTCGTCCATCACGTCCGTCGGGGACGAGCGATTCTGTGGTGGACTCGCCTCCTGTGCAGCGACCCACCGCGGAGCAACTCTGCCAACTAGAATCGTCCCTGCTCCCCGCAATAGAGTTCGCCGAGTCAGTATGGATGCCTTGTACTTCACATCTACTCCGTCATGGCGCGGCCTGGTGGGAGTCAGTGTCTCCTCTGTTTCTTCGAGGATCCATTGGCACCCGGTCGCGACGCGCTTGGCTCATAAAGAACGAGCGGTTATCGACTTTGGAAAAGCCGGTCCAAGCTAGGAATCTTTTCGGAGAGTTCCTTGCGGATCGTCTCCGCTTGATGAGCCGCATCCTGTTCATTGGAAGCGGACGTACCGGGAATCTCCATAACCAGAATCCCGATAGGGCGCCCCTTGGCATCGAACATTGGCATCTTCATGTTGTAAAAGTCGCCATCAGCGATGTAGGGACCATAGGTTTTCCCATCTTTGACAGCGGCAAAATCTCCAGTCGACGTATGAATACCCAACCTGGTCGCGTTTCCATTCGCGATCAGGATCATCTGGTTCCCACCAGGCGGAATGACATGCAGCCCCATCTTTCGAAGATAGGAATGGGACGAGAGCATGTTCAGAACTAACTCCTCCGCGAAGGGAGCATTCACTGCCTCTTGCGGCTCGGGGCCACGAACCTCGCCCGAACCGGTATTTACCGGTTCGAAGATATCAACCCGTGCACTCTTTGCCCCTTCCTGGGGAACCGCTACAAACAGCCGATTCAGCTGCGGAACGAATCGAGCCGTCCTCGCTTTGGACCCTGTAGACACGCTACCCCGCGAGACATACTTGTCCATGCTGATCTGGTCGTAAACATCGACCGACCCTCCGCCGATCGCATAGAGTCGCTTACTCTTCGGATCATAGATCGTATCGTCGACTCCAGGCGTAATCGGCAATGTCTGAAGTTCCTTGCCCGTGTTGCTGTCCAACATGACTAACTTGCCATCGCGGCATCCGACAAACAGGCGTTGTCGTTGCTCGTCCAGTGCCATTGTGACGTTGCCCTTTGCCAACGTGATGGGCCACTTCGCCACGATCATGTTCTTCCAACGATCGACAACCACCACCTCGTTCTTCGCCTTGTCGTTGATATAGACACGAGGCCGATAGCTATCGAGTGCCATTGCCTCGAGCGTATCTCCATCGATCTTCATATCTTCGATCTTCTTGTTGCTGCTTGTATCGACGGTACTGAACATCGAGTAAGACTGATGAACATCTCCACCGCCATTATCGACGTAGAGATACTTTCGCGACGCATCGTAGCCGATTGAATCTGCGTCCTTGAGCAAGGCGATGCGATCGACCAGTTGGTAGTTGTTGGCATCGTAAACCTTGACGCTGCCGTCTCCCCCGTCAGTCACATAGAGGCGGTCGGTGTCCTCGCGATACCACACGGCGTGCGGTCGCTCGATACCCTCGATCCGCTGAAGCAGTTTTCCTTCTCCGAGATCGAACACCAGCACCGCTTTGGAGTCTTCTGGCGTCGCGAACAACCGGTTTCTCTTAAGGTCAATGCCGAAGTGATCAAAGTTCCCCTTGACGGTGGGCGGAATTGCTAGAGTCTTGACGAGACGCAGAGCCCCGACCTGAGACTGAGCATCCACGAGCGGTTTCTGAGCCACTACCAATTCTGATGCACTCGCAAATACGATAACTGCTACAAAGAAACGTTTGAACAATTCATCACCATCTGGAATAGATTCTCATTCGATAATAGTTAGCAAGCGCTGAGAAAAGGCGCCATGTCTAACAATTTCCGACGAAAACAGCTTCAGCGAATCCTCATAAAATCTAAGCATCGCGACGCCTTACGAACCGCGAGCGGACAATAACCATACGCTCTCCGAAACTCCTACATCTCGATAGCCGCGCCGAAACTCTCCGCGCTCTGATGCTCGATCGTCTCGTGGCTGCCGGGTCTGCAGCAATACCAGTGAGGCAGCACCAAATTGTCCAAACCGAACCATAGAAAGACTTCTCTGGAATTTTGATTTAATGCTCAGGAGCAGGCCGTAAATCTGAGGCCTGCTCCTGAGCATGTTTACTGCACGTTGAGCGTTACGTTGGTGGAGGCATGTGCGCCAGTGCTCACATCGGTTGCGGTCACCACCACGGTGTAACTCTTCGCGGTTGGGTTAGCCGCACTGCTCCCTCCGCAACCGCTCAACCCTAATAAGGTGCCCAGAGATAGAAACATTACCGCCAGCCCTACCGTCAGACGAGGCATCTGCCGTGATCGCCTGCGTACCATCTTCATGCCGGCCAACGGCAGCAGAAGGAAGCCCATTGCCACCGCGGCGAATGGTCGACCAGAAAGCGGCTTCTCATTGCGCGCTGTCTGATTGCTGGTCTGGATGGTAAGAGTGACCGACGTTGCCCCGCTGCCCGCCGGAATTGTTGCTGGAGAGAAGGTGGCTGTTGCGCCCGGAGGCAACCCTGATGCGCTAAAAGTTACCGCATTGGGGTAGCTTGCACTGCCCCCAGGGGCAAGCGCGATGGTAAAGGTCGCCGCTGCGCCCGGAGCCACGGTCGCTGATCCCGAGTTGGAACTCGTGCCAGAGCCCGAGGAGAGCGTAAGGCCTGTGGCAACCGTGAAGCTCGTGTTCGCAGCCGCCGCTGTATAGTTTCCGCTGCCAGCCTGGCTGGCGCTCACGACGACTGTCCCCACACCCGTCAACGTCACGGTCGACCCCGAGATCATCGCCGGTCCAGAGACCACGGTGTAGATGAAGGCGCCTGTCGAGTTGGAGGTGGCGCTCACCGGAAAGGGAGCGTCGCCATAGGTGTGGTTGGCAATGGTGAAGCTTATGGTCGGGGTGACCGCTGCGACTGTGAAGGTCGTGGTTTTGCTGGCAACCCCATAGTTTCCGCTTGCGGCTTCGGAAGCCTGGAGCACGACGGTTCCCGCGCCGGTCAGTGTGACATTGGAGCCCGCGACGGTTGCCGGGCCTGAGATTACAGTGTAGGTGAAGGCGCCTGCTGAGTTGGAGGTGGCGTTGACCGTGAAGGCAGCGTCGCCGAAGGTGTGGTTAGCAACGGTGAAGATGATCGTCGGGGTCATGGCTGCGACGGTGAAGGTCACATTTTGCGTGGCGGCAACATAGTTGGTGTCGGCTGCCTGTGAAGCCTGCAGCACAACGGTTCCCGCTCCCGTGAGAGTTACCGTGGAGCCGGCGATGGTTGCCGGTCCCGAGACCACCGTGTACGTAAAGGCTCCCGTGGACTTGGAGACGGCGCTGACCGTGAAGTCAGCGTCACCGTAGGTGTGGTTGGGGACGATGAAGAGGATCGTGGGTGTGGTGGTTGCAACCGTGAAGGTCACATTTTGTGTGGCCGCAGCAAAGTTGGCGTCGGCTGCCTGGGATGCCTGCAGCACGACGGTTCCCGCTCCGGTGACGGCTACCGTAGAGCCGGCAATGGTTGCCGGTCCCGAGACTACCGTGTAGGTGAAGGCTCCCGTGGAATTGGAAGTGGCGTTAACCATAAAGTCACTATCGCCAAAAGTGTGGTTAGGAACCGTGAAGCTGATCGTCGGGGTGCCCGTTGCGACTGTGAAGGTCGTGTTGCGGGTAGCGACAGTGTAGTTGGAGTCAGCGGCTTCTGTGGCCTGGAGCACTACCGTGCCCACACCCGTCAACGTCACTGTCGACCCCGAGATCGTCGCCGGACCTGAGATTACGATGTAGGTGAAGGCTCCTGTGGAGTTCGAGGTAGCGTTAACCGTAAAGGCAGCGTCGCCGTAGGTGTGGTTGGGGATCGTGAAGTTAATTGTCGGGGCGATAGCGGCGACAGTGAAGGTCGCGTTGTGGGTAGCGATGGTGTAGTTGGAGTCCGCTGACTGTGAAGCCTGCAGCACGACCGTTCCCGCACCGGTCAGCGTTACTGTCGAGCCAGAGATCGTCGCCGGACCCGAGACTACAGTGTAGGTGAACGCTCCTGTGGAGTTGGAGGTGGCGCTGACCAAGAAGGCAGCGTCGCCGTAGGTGTGGTCGGGGACCGCGAAGTTAATCGTTGGGGTGCCCGCTGCGATAGTAAAGCTAACGTTCTGTGTGGCAACGGTGTAATTGGTATCCGCCGCTTCTGAAGCCTGTAATACGACGGTTCCCGCACCGGTCAGCGTTACCGTCGAGCCTGCGACTGTTGCAGGGCCCGAGACCACCATGTAGGTGAAGGCTCCGGTGGAGTTGGAGGTGGCGCTGACTGCGAAAGTAGCATCGCCGTAGGTGTGGTTGGGCACCGTGAAGTTAATCGTCGGCGTGCCTGCTGCGACGGTAAAGCTAGCGTTCTGCGTGGCCGCGGTGTAATTGGTATCCGCTGCCTCTGAAGCCTGCAATACGACAGCTCCCGCGCCGGTCAGCGTGACGGTCGAACCTGAGATCGTCGCCGGACCCGAGACCACCGTGTAGGTGAATGCGCCTGTGGAGTTGGAGGTGGCGCTGATCAAGAAGGAAGCATCGCCGTAGGTATGGTTAGGAACGGTGAAGCTGATCGTAGGCGTGGTGGCTGCAACCGTGAAGGTCACGTTCTGCGTGGCCGAGGTGTAGTTGGTGTCAGCGGCTTCAGAGGCCTGCAGCACGACGGTTCCCGCACCGGTCAGGGTTACTGTGGCGCCTGAGATGGTTGCCGGCCCCGAAACCACCGTATAGGTGAAGGCGCCTGTCGAGTCGGAGGTCGCGCCGACCGTGAAGGGAGCGTCGCCATAGGTGTGGTTAGGAACGGTGAAGTTGATCGCCGGGGCGAGGGCCGCGACGACGAAGCTCGCGTTCTGGGTGTTTGCCGTGTAGTTGGAGTCCGCCGCCTCTGACGCCTGCAGCACGACGGTTCCCGTACCGGTCACGGTCACGGTCGAGCCTGAGATGGTTGCCGGCCCCGATACTACCGTGTAGGTGAAAGTTCCTGTCGAGTTTGAGGAGGCGCTGATCGTGAAGGGAAGGTCGCCGTAAGTGTGGTCAGCCACAGTGAACGTGATCGTTGGGGTGCCCGCGGTTGCGGTTCCGCTCAGCGCGATGCTCTGCGTGACATAGGTGGGGGCCGGTGCGTTCAGATGGTTGTCTGTCATCGCCAGCGAACCGCTGATGGAGCCGACCGTGGTTGGTGAGAAGCTGATCAGGTTGGTGCAGGATGCCCCGGCGACGAGAGTACCAAGGCTCGAAGTGGACGTGAGTTGCGGGCAGGTGGAGCTACCGCCGATCGTGAATCCGGCTGCAATGCTGGGGTTCAGGCCGGCTCCGGGAACCGGGAAAATAAGCGCGCCACTGCCGATATTTGTAACCGTGACAGTCTGCGGGCTATCACTGCTGTTCGAGCCAACCGCCGTCGAGGCGAAGCTCAGGCTCGGAGTATCGGCGAAGTCAAGCTTCACCACCGCAGTGTTGCCGCTGTCAGCGACATAAACATTCCCGCTCCCGTCCACCGATACACCCTGGGGAGAACGGAAGCCGCTGCCCAGAGTCACCACACAGCCGGCGTTCCCGCAACCCGCAGCCATCTGCTTCACTGCGTTGTTGCCGCTATCGCCGATGTAGATGTTCCCGTTTCCGTCCACCATGATGCCCGCGGGTACGTTGAAGCCGCCGCCCAGGGTCACTACACAACTAGCGCTCCCGCAACCCGGCGCAATCTCCTTCACCGCATCATTTCCCGTATCGGCGATGTAGACGTTTCCCTTCCCATCCACCGCCACGTCTTGAGGAGCGGAGAAGCCGCCACCCAGCGTATTCACCGTGACGTACCCGCCCGCAGCCAGAATCTCCTCCACTGCATTGTTGCTGTGATCGGCGACAAAGACATTCCCGCTCCCGTCTACTGCGACTCCAGTGGGAGCGCTGAAGCTGAAGCCGGCCGCCAAGGTATTTACCGTGGCGTAACCGCCCGCCGCCAAAATTTCATATACCTTATTGGCGCCGGAATCGGCGACGAAGACGTTCCCTCCCCCGTCCACCGCTATGTCAGGCAGATTGCTGAAGCTGAAGCTGCCGGCCAGCGTCACCACACAGCTCGTGCTCCCACACCCCGCCGGAATCTCCTTCACCGTAGTGGTATCTGCTACGAAGACATTCCCGCTACCGTCTACCGCGACGCCCTGGGGCTGGCTGAAGCCGCCGCCCAGCGAAGCCTGCGTGCCCGGGCTGAAGATCAGCTGCGGGCCTAAGCCAGTGCCGTAGGCATGGGCGGCCGCGATCACCGCTCCCGAGTTGTCGCTCAGAGCCGCTGCCCCATAGCGGACCCCGCTGAACTGTGGCGTGAAACTCACATTGAGTGTACAGGTGTCTCCTGGGTTATAGGTTGTTCCTGCGCTGCAGGTCCCTGCGCCGGCGTCGGCAAAGTCCTGTCCGGACGCTCCCTGGGACAGCACGGCTGGCGTGCCGATCGTGCCGCCTGTATCAAAGGTAAAGGTGAGCGGAATCATGGGAGGAGCGCTGGTAGCGATGGCCGCAGAGCTAAAATTCACACCCTGGGTCATGATCGCCTTTATCGCACTGTTGCCACTATCGGCGACCACAACGTTGCCGTTGCCATCCACCGCCACTCCTCTGGCAACGCTCAGGGCGCTGCCCAGCGGAAGGATCGTAGGACTGGCCGGTATAGTGCCGTTAACCGCCACGATCTCCTTCACTGCATTGTTAGAGAGTTCGGCGACGAAGACGTTGCCGCTGCCATCGACCGCAACGCCCACGGGACTGGTTAATACGCCGCCCAGTGGAAGGATCGTAGGACTGGCCGGTATAGTGCCGCTGACCGCCACGATCTCCTCCAGCGCATTATTGCCGGTGTCGGCGACGAAGATGTCGCCGACGGCGTCTACTGCGACCCCCTGCGGGCTGCTGAAACCGCTGCCCAACGGAACTACGCTGGAGTAACCGCTCGACACCAGAATCTCCTCCACCGCATTGTTGCCTTGATCGGCAACGACGACATTACCGCTGCGGTCCACCGCTACCCCCATCGGGCTGAGGAAGCCGCCGCCCAACGGAAGAATCGTGGGGTTGGCAGCCGGAATCGTGCCGTTGACCGCCACGATCTCCTTCACCGCATTGTTGCCCGTATCGGCGACGAAGACATTGCCGCTGGCGTCTACTGCCACCCCCTGGGGGCTGTTGAAACCGCTGCCCAGCGAAATGACGCTGGTGTAACCGCTCGACGCCAGAATCTCCTCCACTGCACTGCTGCCGGTATCGGCGACGAAGATGTTGCCGCTTGCGTCTACCGCGACGCCCCCGGGGCCATTGAAGCCGCTGCCGAGCGAGCTGATGGCCCAGCTGAAGTGCGCAGTCTGCGCCTCAGCAAAAGGAGCGAGTCCGCCCAGCGCGCTCAAGCAAAGAACCATCAGGACCAGAACCCATTTGCCCCAGCCGAAGCAGTTCTCCCCGCGTGAGTGCTTATCGAAATGGCGGTCGCCAGGCGCAGCCATCCGGTTGTCGCTGGAGATCACTTGGGAAGTTGCACAGGACGAGACACACGAAGGATCAATGGCAGATGAGAACAGCATTCTAAGAATCTCCTAATGAAAAATGCATTCGACAAGACAAGGAGCAACTGGATGGCCGCGTCAGCCCATGCAAGCTAAACCTGCATGGGATGCGAAAACGCGCCAAAAGCGCACGGCAGACAGAGACGGGCCTACAGCGGAACAACACTGGAAATAATTACCTCGCAGTAGTGCATCGGCAGCTGACGCCAAATCTTCTCATCGAAATATTGCGCCGCCCGTGACTCTTTGGTGTTTATTCCGGCCGCTTGCCCGTTTCGGGAACACTGCAGCAGAGTGCGACGAGGGAGGAACGAGAGAGATTGGAACCTCATTCCCTAATTAAGGATCGGAGATAAAAACGTGAAAGCTCCGCTTACGCCAGCGCTCTCCATGGGTTCGAATCTTCTCGGGAGCCGGCGATACGAGCCTTGATCGAAATCACGCGAGCGCAGATCCACGTCGCTAGTGGAAAGCGAGAAGGATCCGTGTCTGTCGATACGAGCTATTTAGCTGCATCAGCGGCGAGATTCAGAAGTTCTTCGACTTCAGAGAGCCTCGGCATGGAAGGCTGCGCTCCTACCCTTGTCACCGACACAGCGGCCACTGCACACCCAAATCGAGCGGCGTCCAGCGGCTCCATGCCTTGAGTAAGCGCATAAGCGAATCCTCCATTGAATGCATCGCCTGCGGCCGTCGTATCAACAGCCTGCACCCGGTAGGTGGGGATCAAGGTTGTTGGAACATCCTTGCCGGCAAGGTAAATACCGCGAGCGCCCAACTTAAGGATGACGTTACGAACACCTGTCGCAAGGATTCTACTCGCCACCATGGGGAGAGCCTCGTCCTCGATCGTGTCATCCGATAGGGGATGATCCAGATCTTTCAGAATGCTGCGAGTTTCGCTTTCATTCGGAGTCAACCATGTCACGGTTTGAAGAAGCCCTGCGGACAACACCTGAGCAGGCGCCGGGTCCAAGACAAACGGGATATGAAGTTGTGCTGCCAGACCGCCCAGGCGCTCCACGGACTCGAGCGGAATCTCCAACTGGGCAAGAATCACACCTGCGCTTCGGAGAAGTTCAACGTGCTCCTCCAGGTTCTCCGGGCGCAAGGATGAATTTGCCCCCGGAATCACAACGATTGAATTGCCGCCCTGTGGCGTTACCAGGATCACAGCGCACCCTGATGGCTCCTCAACTTCCCGCACGTGCTCCGTGTTCACTCCTGCCTCGTTCAGTCCTTCACGAAGTCGTTTTGCGAAAAGATCGTTGCCCAGGTGTCCAACCATCGCCACCTCCGCTCCAAGACGCGAGGCCGCGACAGCCTGGTTCGCACCTTTACCGCCGGGATACGTAGCGAATCCTTCTCCCATCAGGGTTTCTCCACTGCCGGGCATATGGGAGACGGATGCGACCAAGTCGAGATTGATACTTCCAACCACCACTATTTTCTTCTTCATATCTCTTCATATCCTCATCTTCAGTTCGTTTGTTGTTAACGAAGGATGAGCGGAGCCACTGCGATTGCACCTAACCCCGTCAAAAAGAAAAAAAACATCCACGGGATCAACTTGCGCGAGCCCGCTGGCGCGGACGAAAACTCGCGCCAGACGAAGACACCCCAGAACGCCGAGACCATGGTTGCGCCCTGTCCTATGGCGTAGGACACAGCCGGCCCCACCAACTCCGCCTTAGAGGCTACAAAGCTCGCGACCGCGCCGGTGGACCAGATGACCCCTCCCAGGAGCGCCCAGAGGTGCCATGCTCCCCTCGTCGACACGTATTGGCGGAATGTCGTGGGAGCTTCGCCAGTCAGCGAACGTTTCATCAGGAACATGTTGAGAGGCAGGGAACACAATGCGACGCCAAAAGCAAATACCAGGGCGACGGCATAGGGACCGAGTGCATGATCTCCGAGTGTAGATTTCGCGACAAATGGGTAAAACGATCCCATCAGGACCCCACTTACAACGCTTAGAACCACGCCGCGTGTGCTCGTCGCGCCGCCAGGCTCACGACGTTTATACGCCAAAGCGTCGAGCACAATCGCAATGGCGACCAACGTAACTCCGCCGAAGATGAGAAACGGATTTCCCGCCGGATGTAGGACATAGTTGGACACTACGCCAACGATGAGCGCCAAACCGATGCCCACGGGAAATGCTACAGCCATTCCCGCAAGATCGATGGCCGCCACCAACAGAAGGTTCGCGACGTTGAAGATGACGCCGCCGAGCACAGCATAAAGGTCGTGGGTCAAATCCGCCGTGCGAAGATTTGCAACAGAGGACGTCCCCGCATCTCCGAGGCTGCCCAGCGTAAATCCCCACAGGAGCGCTCCAACAATGATTCCAAGTACATAATCCCAATAGAACAGGGAAAAGGAATAACCTGCGGTAAGTTTGCGTGTGTTGGCCCACGATCCCCAACACAACATACTTGTAATCATGAACAGAAGTACGATGCCATACCCTTGCGGTTGATACACGAGTTGACACTCCGGCGAATCAGTAATTGTTCGTTTGTTCAGAACAGCGATGATAGCAACGTATCGGGCAAAGAAAGCTGGCTAGAGGATTGTGTAGCAATTCTCTAGCCAATACAAGGGAACAACTATGGATCGCTTCCATCCTGATTGCGTTTTCGAAGGACGCGCAGGCCAAGCCTTGCGGCAAGCAGCCAATACGGCGCTTCCAGGAAGAAAAAACCCGAGTCAGTTATTCTGAGACCCCTGTATGCAGCCTCATCTCTCCGACTCGAAGATTCGGCGTCAACTCCACGTGCGAGGTATCGTCCAGGGAGTCGGGTTCAGGCCTTTCGTCTATAAACTTGCCACATCCCTCGGCCTCACAGGCTTCGTCTTCAATTCTTCTTCAGGCGTAACCATAGAGATCGAGGGTGACGACACAGTGATTCACACCTTTGTCGAGAGCCTGGAACGCGATACTCCCCCGCTCGCTGAAATTCTCGAACTGACCGTCTCTGAAATGGCGGCCGTGGGTAGCGTCGGCTTCGACATTCTCCAGAGCCGGGAGGAGCTCGGTGAGTTCGCCCTCGTTCCTCCAGACGCCGGCACCTGCCAGGCCTGCTGGCGCGACTTCGGGGATCCCACCAACCGGCGCTTCGGCTATCCGTTTACAAATTGCACCCACTGTGGCCCGCGCTACACCATCATCCACGACATCCCCTATGATCGCGCGAAGACGACGATGTCCGGCTTCCTCATGTGCGAAGCCTGCAAGGCGGAGTACGGTGATCCGGCCGACCGGCGCTTCCACGCTCAGCCGAACGCGTGCTCAGTCTGCGGTCCATCGCTGTGCCTCGTCCCCAGTGGCTCGAGGCTGGCGGACTGTTCGTTTGCCGAGAAGGATTCGCTCCCGGCCATCCGAATGACGAGGGAGCTCCTGCGAGAAGGCAAAATCGTCGCGGTCAAGGGTCTAGGTGGCTTCCTGCTTGCTTGTGACGCAAGCAACCAAGTCGCCGTCGCCGAGCTACGAAGACGCAAGCGCCGCCCCTCGAAGCCCTTCGCCTTGATGGTGCGCGATCTCCAGGGGATCCGGGACCTATGCGTAACGTCACTCGAGGAGGAAGCCGCGCTTCAGCATTCGCGCAGACCGATCGTGATTTTGTCTCGTTCGTCATCTCAAAATCCGGCGTCGGGCGGTCTGCCGGACGTCCTCGCTCCGGGAAATAACACACTCGGCATCATGCTCCCCTATACGCCGCTGCATTATCTGCTCTTCAGCGACTCGCCAGGATTGCCCTCGGAGTTTGCCGCGCTCGTTATGACGAGTGGCAATCTCAGCGAGGAGCCGATCGTCGTCTCGAACACCGAAGCACTCCTGCATCTGTCAGGCATCGCCGATTGGTTTCTGCTGCATAACCGCGACATCTCCACGCGAGTGGACGATTCTGTAGTTCGCATCTTCGAACGGCGCGAGCGCGTGTTGCGTCGTTCCCGCGGCTTCGCGCCCCAGTCCATCGATCTGGGAATCGAGTTGGAACAAGTACTCGCCGTCGGGGCAGAACTGAAGAATACGTTCTGCCTGACCCGCGATCGACATGCCATCCTGAGCCAGCACATCGGCGACCTGGAAAATTATGAAACGATGCAATTCTTCGAAGAAACCCTCGAAAAGACGAAATCCCTCTTCAAGATTTTCCCCCAGGCCATTGCCTACGACCTGCATCCAGGCTACCGAAGCACGCGCATGGCGCTCGCCTCCGGCATCGAACAAAAGTTTGCGGTGCAACATCATCACGCACACATCGCCAGCTGCATGGCAGAAAATCACCTCGGTGGACACGTCATCGGCGTCGCCATGGATGGCACAGGGTTTGGAGCGGGTGGCACAATCTGGGGCGGTGAATTTCTCCTTGCCAGTCTTGCCGGCTTCGAGCGCCGAGCCCACCTCCGCACCGTACCGCTGCCCGGCGGCGATGCGGCGATACGCCATCCCTGGCGTATGGCCCTGAGCTATCTCCGGGATTCTCTCGGTCCCCAGAATCCCGGCGATATCGCTTGTTTCCGCGAAGTTCCAGCCGCGCAGTTCAAACTTGTCGACACGATGATCGCGCGCCGCGTTCAGACCGTGCAAACCTCGTCATGCGGGCGGCTGTTCGACGCCGTAGCGGCCATCCTGGGAATGGGTTCTGAGGTCACCTTCGAAGGGCAGGCGGCCATTGCACTGGAAATGGTCGCGCATCCAGGGGTTACCGGGCGCTACGAATTCGATCTGCAGCAAGGTGAACCGCTTGTGGTGGATCTTCGTCAAAGCATCGCGACGATCGTCCAAGAAATTGCCAGGAGCCGGCCGGAAGGCGAGATATCCGCCCGCTTTCACAACACACTCAGCGCTGCGATCGTCGAGGTCTGTTGCCGCATCCGCAAGAGCGACGGGCTGGACCGCGTATGCCTGAGCGGCGGCGTCTTCCAAAATCATCTTCTGCTTGGGCTTACCGTCGCAGAGTTGCGGCGTCTGGGATTTGGAGTATTCTTACACGCGATGGTGCCCGCGAACGACGGTGGCATCTCATTGGGGCAAGCCGTAATCGCGAATGAGCTCTTGCGCCGAGGAGCCAGTGGTTGCGTTTAGGAGCCGGTGGTTGCATTTAGGAGGTTGACATGTGCCTGGCCATTCCCGGCAAAGTGCTGAATACCTACGACCAACGCGGCTTGCGTATGGCTAAAGTCCGGTTTGGCGGCATCGTTCGCGAAGCATGCCTTGAATATGTGCCGGAGACTCAGGTCGGCGAATACGTCTTGGTGCATGTGGGCTTCGCCATAAGCCGCGTCGATGAAGCCGAAGCGGAACGAACGTACCAGGCCCTGAAAGATCTCGACCAGCTGACGGAGCTGGAGTCGCCCGTCGTCGAGGAGACTGCCGGGAAAGACGAGCCGACCCACCCGGCCTGGATGAATACCGGAGGACCGCGACGATGAAATATCTAGATGAATATCGCGATGGAGACATTGCGGCGAAGATCGTCGCAGAGATGCGCCGTATCCAGACCCGTCCCTGGGTTTTGATGGAGGTCTGCGGCGGACAGACTCACTCGATCGTAAAAAATGGCCTCGATCATCTGCTGCCGGAAGGCGTCGAACTCGTGCATGGACCCGGCTGCCCCGTCTGCGTGACGCCGCTCGAGATGATCGACAAAGCCCACGCCATCGCGCGCTTGCCGAATGTGATCTTCTGCTCGTTCGGCGATATGTTGCGTGTGCCCGGCTCCGACGGCGATTTGTTTTCGATCAAGTCCCTGGGCGGCGATGTCCGCATCGTCTACTCGCCCCTCGACTGCCTGAAGATCGCCCGCGCCAATCCCGCGAAGCAGGTTGTCTTCTTCGCCATCGGCTTCGAGACCACCGCTCCCGCCAACGCAATGCTGGCGTGGAGAGCCCGCGAAGAGCAGGTGAACAATCTTTCGCTGCTGGTCTCGCATGTCCTGGTGCCGCCTGCGCTCGAAGCCATCCTCAGCGCTTCAGGAAATCGCGTGCAGGGCTTCCTCGGTCCGGGCCACGTCTGCGCCGTGATGGGGTACAGCGAATATGGCCCCATCAGCGACCGCCATCATGTCCCCATCGTCATCACCGGCTTCGAGCCGATCGATATCCTCGAAGGAACGCTGATGACGATCAAGCAGCTGGAAGAAGGTCGTGCCACCGTCGAAAATCAGTATTCCCGCATACTCGATCGCCAGGGCAATCTGCCCGCTCAGCAGCTGATCAGTAGGGTGTTCGAGGTTGGCGACCGCAAGTGGCGCGGTATAGGAACCATCCCTAAGAGCGGCTATCACCTGCGTGACGAGTTCTCTCGACATGACGCCGAAAAGCTTTACGAGGTCGCAGAGATAGCCACGCTCGAACCCGAGATATGCATCAGCGGCGAGATTCTTCGGGGAATCAAAAAGCCGCACGACTGTGCTGCCTTCGGGACGCTCTGCAATCCGCAACATCCGCTCGGTGCGACCATGGTCTCGGCGGAGGGAGCATGCGCCGCGTACTACGCCTACGGCCGCCATCTGAATCCGCAGGGAGCCGACGCGCTCCATCAAATCGTCCCCGGACCCACGCCGCACGACGTCGGAATCCAACCGGCTGGGGAGAGAGAATACTCTCATGGCAGCCGCTGAAGACGATCTGAAGACAGAGGAGACAGTTGCTGGCGCGAGTCTGGCCGCCTTTTCCTGCCCGATACCGATCTTCGACCACAAACACATCGTGCTTGGCCACGGCAGCGGCGGCAAGCTCACCGCCGACCTTATCGAAAAGATTTTCCTCCCCGCCTTTCGCAATCCCACGCTCGACAGACTCGACGACCAGGCCGTGGTCACAATTGGCGGCGCGCGGCTCGCCTTCACCACCGACTCCTTCGTCGTGACGCCAATCTTCTTCCCCGGTGGCGATATCGGTCGGCTCGCGATTCACGGGACCGTGAACGACCTGGCGATGAGCGGCGCCCGCCCGTTGTATCTATCGGCCGCATTCATCCTCGAAGAAGGCCTGGAGGTCGACGATTTGCGCCGGGTTGTCGAGTCGATGCGCTCGGCCGCCGCTGAGGCCGGCGTACAGCTCGTCACCGGCGATACCAAGGTCGTCAACCGCGGCAAAGGCGATCAGATCTTCATTACCACAACCGGTATCGGCGTGATCGAGCATTCCTTCAGCATTTCCGCAGATCGCGCCCGTCCCGGCGACAAGATTCTCCTTAGCGGCTACATCGGCGATCACGGCATGACGATCATGAGCCAGCGAGAGGGACTGGAATTCGAGAGCTCCATCGAAAGCGACTGCGCGCCGCTCAACAGCCTGGTTGCGATGATGCTTGCCACCGCCGCATCCTCAAACGATTTCGTCCACACGCTGCGCGACCCGACCCGCGGCGGCGTCGCCACCACGCTCAACGAGATCGCCAAACACGCCAACGTCGGCATGCTTCTGGATGAGCGTGCAATCCCGGTGCGCGAGTCAGTCAAGGGTGCCTGCGAGGTGCTGGGCCTCGATCCGCTCTATGTCGCGAACGAGGGCAAGTTACTTGCCATGGTTGCCCCCGAGATGGCCGATGCCGTACTCGAACAGATGCACCGGCATCGCCTGGGCCAGGACGCCGCCATCATCGGCGAAGTCGTCGAAGCCCACCGGGGCATGGTTTTAGTGAAAACTGAGATCGGCGGCACCCGTGTCCTCGACGTGATGTTCGGCGAGCAGCTTCCCCGCATCTGCTGACCCGCAGCCAGTAAGTTGAGTACGTGAACGATGCTGTTGGCAGCATGAAGGTTGCGTGGAAAGGCCAATAAATACGTGGGTTTGCGCCGTTGACAGCCAGCTTCGAACAGGCGTAGTGTCTCTCTCATTCTTAACTCGCGTGTTCGCTGGCTCGCCCTGAAATCACAGCGAATACTCGACTTGTGAGGGGTGACATTCCTTGCCCTGTTGCTACCATCTCGCATTCCCCAATCCCCAATCACAATTTTTGTGCGGCGACTCATTTGCCCTTCCTCCGATGAGTCAGACGCCGTCCCAAGGAGACCTCCATGGCTGACTCGCCCAGCGGTATCACCAAGCCGTCCCCGGTATCCGACGTACATATTCTCTGGATCACTGCCGGTCTCAGTTGCGACGGCGACAGCGTCTCCGTGACCGCTGCCGAACAACCCTCGATCGAAGACGTATTGCTGGGCGCGATCCCCGGCCTGCCCAAAGTTCATCTTCATAATCCGGTGCTCGCATACGAGAATGGCGACGAGTTCATGCAGTTCTTCTACGACGCCGAGAAGGGTCTGCTCGATCCTTTCGTCCTCGTAGTCGAGGGCTCCATCCCGAACGAGAAGATCAAGAAGGAAGGCTACTGGGCGGCTATGGGGACCAACCACGACACAGGCCAGCCCATCACCACCTGTGAGTGGATCGATCGTCTCGCCCCCCGGGCCCTGGCCGTCATCGGCGCCGGCACATGCGCCACCTATGGCGGCATTCACGCCATGGCCGGCAATCCGACCGGCGCCATGGGACTGGCCGACTACCTGGGCTGGGACTGGCGTTCCAAAGCCGGCTTGCCCATCGTCAATGTTCCCGGCTGTCCAGTCCAGCCCGACAACTTCATGGAGACTGTTCTCTACCTGCTCTATCAGGTGGCTGGTCTCGCCCCCATGATTCCCCTCGACAAGCAGCTTCGCCCGACGTGGCTCTTCGGCAAGACCGTCCACGAGGGATGCGATCGCGGCTCCTACTACGAGCAGGGAGACTTCGCCACCGAATACGGCTCTTCAAAGTGTCTCGTCAAGCTCGGTTGCTGGGGCCCGGTCGTCGACTGCAACGTCACCAAGCGCGGCTGGATGCGCGGCATCGGCGGCTGTCCCAACGTCGGCGGCATTTGCATCGGGTGCACCATGCCCGGCTTCCCCGATAAATTCATGCCGTTCATGGACGAGCCGCCCGGAGGTATGCTCTCCGCCACGCTCGTCGGCGGTTACGGGCGCATGATTCGTGCGCTGCGCGGCATTACCAACGCGACCGTCAACAAGGAACCCAAGTGGCGCCACAATCGTCCGGAACTGACCACTGGCTATCGCCCAGAGCGCCCCAACGCCTAACGAATTGAAAAACGCTTACGAAGGATTTGAAGAGGACAAAAGCCATGGCAACGTTTCCCGATACCATCCCTGAACTCGATGAGAAAAAACGCAATCTCGTCGAGATGAACTGGGATCCCATCACCCGCATCGTCGGCAGCCTCGGTATCTTCACCAAGATCGACTTCGCCAACAAGACCGTCGCCGAGTGCCACAGCACGTCGTCGATCTTTCGCGGCTACAGCATCTTCATGAAAGGCAAAGATCCGCGCGACGCCCACTTCATCACCAGCCGTATCTGCGGCATCTGCGGCGACAACCACGCCACCTGCGCCTGCTACGCGCAGAACATGGCCTTTGGCGTTCGTCCTCCCGCACTCGCCGAGTGGATCGTCAACCTCGGCGAAGCAGCAGAGTACATGTTCGATCACAACATCTTCCAGGACAACCTCGTCGGCGTCGACTTCTGCGAACAGATGGTCAGGGAGACTAATCCGAACGTCTGGGAGAAGGCGCAGCATACGTCTTCGCCCAACGCCGACAAGCACGGCTTCAGCAAGATCTCCGACATCATGACTGCGCTCAATCCCTTTACCGGCAGCTTCTACCGCGAGACTCTCGCCATGAGCCGCATGACCCGCGAGATGTTCTGTCTCATGGAAGGACGCCACGTCCACCCGTCCACCCTCTATCCCGGCGGCGTAGGCACCGTAGCCAC
>DATMPD010000277.1:0-8840 GCA_035567955.1 Edaphobacter sp. | reverse complement strand
TCTGCAGGTCTTCGATGGACTCGAAGAGCGGTACTGGCTGTAAACCAGGGTCTTCTTCGGTCGCTTCAACGCGAACTCCCCCGAGACGGGCGAGCCAAAGGACGTGGAGCACATCGTCGGCGCTGGTTGCTCCGCTGATGACGTACTGGCGGATGGATTCTGGGGCGTAGGTTTGTTTGAGCTCGGCGATGGTGCGGAAGGTGTCGAGGACTTCGGCGGTCTGTTCGGTCAAGGCGGGCGGCAGCATCAGTGACTGAGAAGATTGTGCTTGCTGCCAGGCGGAGATCTCAGTGATGGCGGCGGCGTGGACGCGGGCGTGTTGGCGAATGTCCAGCGTCTGAAGATGCAGTCCGTAGGTGCGAACCTCCATCAGCAGTGGGTCGATAAGCATCTCTGCGAGGCGGTGGCCGCTGTGCTCGACCAGCGAGTTGCGAAGGATGGTGAGGTCGGAGAGCAGATCGGCGGCGCGGGTGTAAGGCGTGAGCGCCGGATTGGCGGGAACAGGAACGGCAGACTGCGGCGTGGCGCCCAGGCGCATCATGATGCAGGCGATGAGAAGCCGGACGGACTCGTGGGGAAAGCGTTCTTCGAGGGCGTTCTGGCCGGCAGTGCGTAGCTGGCTGAGGTATCGTTCGAGGAGAGCGATGAGCTCGACGGAGACGGGGACTTGTTGCGTAGAGCTCGCAAGCTGCTCGAAGATGTTTTGCAGCCGTCGACGATAGTGGGTGAGAAGAAGAGAGTGGGCCATCGCGAGAGCTTCGCGGGTGGCCTGCGGGGTGACGAAGGGATTACCGTCCCGGTCGCCGCCTATCCATGAGCCGAACCGAATCAGTAATGGCAGGTCGCAGATATTTGTAACCGAATCGGTGGCGTTTTTGGCTGGGTATTCGGAGGCAAGTGCAGAGGCGACCTCGCCGTAGAGGACGGGGAGAGTATCGAAGAGGCTGGACTCATAATAATCCAGTGCCATGCGAATCTCGTCACGCACGGTGGGGCGTGCGCTGCGAACGTCGTCGGTCTGCCAGAGAGCAGTGATCTCGGAGATCAGGTTGCGCTCGAGCGCTTCGAGTTGCGGTTCGGGAACGGGAATGCGATCAAGCTGTTCGAGCAGGTCAGAGATGCGGCGGCGTTTGAACATCACGCTGCGGCGAGCCACCTCGGTGGGGTGCGCCGTGAAGACCGGTGATACGCAGATGCGGCTAAGAAGCGCGTACGCTTCGTCCGCGCTAATGCCAGCCTCGCGCAGGCGCCGAAGGGTGCCGCGCAGATCGCCGCGCTGAACGGCGCTGGTAGACGAGGCGTTTTCGCTGAGTTGGTGAGAGAGTCGCCGGCGCTTGCGGTGGTTGGTCTCGGCCAGATTGATGAGCTCGAAGTAGAAACCGAACGCACGCGTGAGCTGGTAGGCAGCAGCAAGGTCGAGGGTGCGTACACGGGCAAGCGCCTGCTGGAGGTGAGCTGTCGCCGAAGCCGCATCTGCAGATCCGCTTTGCGGAGCTTCGGCCTCGCGGCGCGCAATCGCTGTACGGCGAAGGGCTTCGACAGCGTCGTAGAGAGGGTCGCCCGCCTGTTCGCGGAGAACCTCGCCGAGGAGCATCCCAAGCGAGCGGACGTCGCGGCGAAGCGGAGCTTCTTTCAGTTCGCCGGTCGGGGCCTGCAGCTCGGCGAGGCGTTGCGGCCAGTCGGTTGGAGTCCAGAGGGACGGCATGATTGATTATGCACTGGCGCGTAGGCTTGGAGTTCTACCTGTTCTATCGTCGTCTTCGCGCTTCGTCTGGAAGTGGCGACATCAAAGAGCGGCGGCGCGACAGAGGGGCTCTTTACGGATCTCTTCGAGCAGCGGTGTCATAAGAAATTCTGCGGAGCGATTGTCGAGGGTAAGGCGAAGCGTGGGAAGAGCAATGAGGTAGCGAAGATAGTAAGTGATCTCTTCAAGATTGGCGGAACCGCCTCCGGGAGGGTTGTAGCGATATTGGCCGGGCGTTTGGACGGGAATCTCCCACTGACGACGGACTGGTTTTACGTGAGTGTAGCCAAGAAACTCCATGGTCACTGTGACCTTCTCGGTGCGTGGAGGAAAGAGGTCCTGCGTTGAGGTTGGCGTCCACGGGGGGTAGAAGGTGAGGTCGGTCGCGCCGCCGAAGTTTGCGAAAAGTTCGAAGGAGGATTTGCCGCTCGGCTTCAGTGTGCATTGGGCGATCAGCGTCGGAGCGGGCGTGGGAGGATCGCCGAGAGAAGGAGTATGGAGTGACCCGGAGAGGACGAGACGGACGTAGTGAATCTTGGAGTTGGCCTCGAGTCCGGAGATGCGGCCAACTCCAGAAGCGAGCATGGTCTTCTCCGGTTGATCCGCATCCACGATGTGTTGATCTGGCTGCTGCGCTGAGAGGACGGAGGGAAAGCCCATCAACACCAGCGCGAATACCGCTTGAACCGGGTGGAGAAGACAGGCAGGCATACGATCAGCGTAACGGAGAAGAGACTTCTAAAGGCAAAAATCAGTGCGCTGACAACTATTCAATCAGCCGAAGACGTTACATGACGTACGCAATCTTCTCCAACTCTTCCTGCAGGCATCGCAGAGAGCAGGTGATGGACTCCATGCGGAAGGCTGCTGTGCGTGCGTCCTGTGTCGAAACGCCATAGCCGCGAGCGGCGAGGAAACTGCTGATCAAATCGGCGGCCTGCCAGGAGTCGAGGCCGGATTTCATGAGGTCTTCGCGGAGACCTGTGAGATCGGCATCGGCAAATCGTTCGACATGGGCGGTCTTAGCCTTTGTCATCTTGCGTTGCTCCTGCCGGAGGGGCACATTCCACAACACCCGCTAAATATTGGACGCAAAAAAACGGTTTGAGGTCGCTAGATGCCGAAACGAAATATGTTCCTTATGCGGATCCATTTGTTCACTATAAAGGGTCTACGCAGAAACAATGTGTGAACATTCAAGCCAGGAGCTAAATGGTGCGATCGGCGAGCAAAATGGGAATTCCATCGACAACCGGATAACGCTTGCCGCAGCCCTGGCACCGCATGGCCGCTTCTTCAAGCTGCAGAGATTGGTGGCAGATGGGGCAGACGATCAGGCGCAGATTCTCCGCTGTCAGCGATTGCGCGCTCATGGCTCTATTCTAGAGGACTCGGCGAATTTAGCGAATCGATTTGGGCGAGAGAGCGCGGTACCATGGAGGAGATGAAAATCATTCCGGAAATCTTAAATGGCATTGCAATTGCTAATGAAATTAAAGCAGAGGTAGCGATTGAGGTCAGGGCGCTCGGTGAGCAAGGAATCACTCCGGGGTTGGCTGTGATTCTAGTGGGGGAAGTGCCTGCGTCGCAGATCTACGTTCGCAGCAAAATAAAGACCTGCGGCGAGTTGGGAATCTTCAGCGAGATGCTCACCCCGCCAGAGAGCGTTTCGACCAGCGAAATGCTGGCGCTGGTGGCGGATCTGAATGCGCGCGAAGACATCGATGGGATTCTGATTCAGCTGCCGCTGCCAAAGCATGTCAATACGAAGCGATTGCTGGAGGCCGTGGCACCGGATAAGGACGTCGATGGCTTCCATCCTGTGAACGTGGGGCGGCTGCAGAGCGGGCAGCCAGGGCTTGCGCCTTGTACCCCGGCAGGAATCATGGAGATTTTGCGGCGCAGCAAACTGCCGGTTGCCGGCCAGAATGCCGTGGTGGTTGGCCGTTCGGACATCGTCGGCAAGCCCGCCGCGATGATGCTCCTGAACGCCTCGGCGACGGTGACCGTCTGTCATAGCAAGACGGAAGATCTGCCGAAGTTCACACAGGCCGCGGATATTTTAGTGGCCGCGATGGGACGGCCAGGATTTGTGACCGCGGATATGGTGAAGCCGGGCGCGACGCTGATCGATGTGGGCATTAATCGCATCACCGATCCGACTGAGGTCGAGAAGTTTTTCCCAAATGACCCCGAGCGCGCAGCGACCTTCGCGAAACGTGGCTCAGTCGTCGTCGGCGACATAGATCCCGCGGCGTTCGCAAAAGCCGGGGCCTATACGCCTGTGCCCGGCGGCGTGGGTGCCCTGACCATCGCGATGCTAATGCAGAATACGGTAACGGCGGCGAAGCTCCGCCGAGGAATCTCCCACGAAGTGCTCAAGAAAATATCCCAGGAGAAACGATAGCCTTCATGCTGCGCGTCGGTCTCACTGGCGGACTAGGCAGCGGCAAGTCTACCGCCGCGCGTTTGTTTGCAGCGCTTGGCGCGCACGTGCTGCAGTCGGACGCGATCGGGCGCGAACTGATGGAGCCCGGACAGGCCGTTTACGCGGCAATCGTCAATCACTTTGGCAGCGGTGTCGTGCAGCCTGACGGGCGGCTGGATCGTGTCGCGCTGGCGAAGATTGCCTTTGACGATGGCCGGGTTGAGGAGTTGAATGCGATCGTTCATCCGGCAGTGATTGCCAGGCAGGCGGAGTTGAGCGAAGCAATATTTCACAAGGATCGTCGAGCGATCGTGATGGTTGAGTCCGCGCTGATCTTTGAAACCAAATACAGCGAAACCAAATACAGCGAAACAAAGTACGGAGAAACGAAGTGCGGCGGTTCTCAAACCACCGAACAAGCGCATTGGCACAGCCGCTTCGATCGGATCATTCTGGTAACGGCCCCTGAAGAGGTAAAGATAGCGCGGTTTGTGGCTCGCGCTGCTGCCGGAGAAGCTATCACAGCGGAGCGCCGGACCAAGCTGGAAGCCGAGGCGCGATCGCGGCTGGCGCAACAGATTCCCGACGAACGAAAAAGCGCGCTCTGCGACTATGTTCTGACCAACGGTGGCCCGTTGACGGAGTTGGAGTGGCAGGTGGATCAGCTCTGGCCCATCCTGCAGGCCGCTGCCGAATAAAATTCTCCCCGCCCTGAAACATTGACGGAACAGAAGTTACGACGCTGCGGCAGACTGAGGAACAGATAGCTCGATACAATCGTATTATCGGCAGGCCCGTGTCTGCCATTTGAAAGATTAGGTCGTGTACACGATGAAATTGCGTCCCGTTCTCCTTGTTGTCCTTATTCTCTCCGCCTTTTATTACGTGACGACGCACGTCGCGTCGACGAGCGCGTTCGCGCCCTGGCTGCACCGTGCCGCTCCCGCGGCTGCTGCGCCCGCGTCGAATGCGAGCACCGCAGCGGTCAAGGGCCCGATGGGAAACTTTGAGCTGACCGAGGCCGATGCCGCTCCGGCCTACGACACCGAGGAGCAGCAGAACATCGCCGTCTACAAAAAGGCTCTGCCTTCGGTGGTCAATATCCTCTCGACGGCTGTGGCCTTCGACTTCTTTTATGGGCCGGTCCCGCAGCAGGGGCAAGGCTCGGGCTTCATCCTCGACAAGCAGGGACACATCCTGACCAATAACCACGTCATCGACAACGCGCAGAAGGTTGAGGTCACACTCTCCGACAAGCACAAATACAAGGCAACAGTGGTCGGCGTTGACAAGGGACACGACCTCGCACTGCTGCAAATCAACAATGCGCCGGACCTGCAGCCCGCAACGCTTTCTGAATCCACAAACCTTACCGTTGGCCAGCGGGTGTATGCGATTGGCAATCCCTTCGGACTGTCGGGCACGATGACGCGCGGCATCATCTCGGCGATCCGCTCGATTCGGGGGCCCGGCAACAGTCCCATCGAAGATGCGATTCAGACCGACGCTGCGGTGAATCCGGGAAACTCCGGCGGTCCGCTTCTGAACTCGCGCGGCGAGGTGATCGGAATTACCACCCTGATCGCGAATAATGGCGCGGATCAATCGTCCGGCATCGGATTTGCGATTCCCGTGAATACGGCCAAGGCAGTGATCGCCGACTTCGCTAAATACGGCCGTATTCGCAGGCCCTCGCTCGACATCTCCTCCCTGGCCATCGGCCCCGATATCGCGGAACAGATCGGATTGCCCGCCGACTATGGTGTTCTCATCCAGCGTGTGCTGCCCGGCGGCGCTGCCGAGAAGGCCGGCCTGCATGGCGGCACGCAGCGAGCAGGCTACCTGGGCAACATGCTGGTGATGAGCGGCGGCGATCTGATCATCGCCATGGACGGGCAGGAGATCGCCAACACGCAGGATCTTGCCGCCACGATGAACTCACACAAAGCCGACGACGAGGTCACGCTGACCATCTTCCGTGGACGACGAAAGATGGACGTGAAGGTGAAGCTCAGCGACGCAACGATCGAACAGGGGCAGGCAGGGCAGCAAACCCATTTGTAACCGATAAAGTTACTTGCTACCGATCGCCGCCGGTTGCCCATCCTGCGAAATCAGGCGAACGTAACGGCGGCCCCGAATGACGTAGTGGCCGCTCAGGACGCGGGCGATCGCCTCAGGATACGCAAGGTGCTCCTGTTCCAGGATGCGTGCCGAGAGCGTTTCTGCGGTGTCTTCGTCGTTGACAGGCACTGTTTTCTGCAGAATGATCACGCCGTGGTCGACGGCTTCATCGACAAAGTGAACGCTGCAGCCCGCGACTTTGGCGCCATAGTCGAAGGCCTGCCTCTGCGCGTCGAGGCCGGGAAATGCCGGCAGCAGCGACGGATGGACATTCAAAATGCGGTTGAGGAACGCCGCGATGAAGGCTGGCGAGATGATGCGCATGTAGCCGGCCAGGCAGACGAGATCCACCTTGTGCTGGTGCAACCGCGCGATCATCTCTGCATCGTGTTCCGCGCGTTTGCGGCCTGCGGAAGGAACCGCGAAGGCCGGCAGCTGCAACGCGTGGGCGGCGGCGAGGCCGGGCGCTTCCTCGACGTTCGAGAGCACGACGGCAATCTCCGCACCGGGCAGACGCTGTTCGCTGATCGCTTTGGCGATGGCAAGAAAGTTCGAGCCTCTGCCGGAGAGGAGAATGCCCAGGCGCTGCATGAAAGATTCCTTTCGTTAATTGTAGGCGAGTTTTCTCTGGGTCATCGTGACCCGGGTATCAGCGCGCGTTGGGCAGCAGACCCTGTTCAACCAGCACGGGTGGTCTACGAAGCTTTGTCGCCTGTTCGTACGCATAAGCCCAGCCAAGCAAGTCGCCGTCTTTCCATAGTCGAGCGGAAATCTCCAGGCCGAACGGAAGACCGCCGGGGTAGAATCCGCCCGGAACGACAACCGCCGGAACCCCGATCATGTTCACCCATCCCGTCGCGCTGTGCGGACCTCCGCTGATGCGGCCATCCTGCGGCATCGTCTCATCCGGCGGAGGCATCTGCGCTGCGGGGTAGACGAGACCATCGAGATGCAGTCGGTCCAGCACCTCGTTGTACGCCTCAAGTGCTTTCTTCCGGGGGGTGAAGAAGTTCGCATCGGCCTGCGGGTCGTTCTCGATCAACGCCTGCGTCACAGCGCGACGCCCTTTTGCTGTCGCCGGATCCGCGACGCCAATGATCGTGGCCGGTAACGGCGAACCCACGACCTTCTCGTACTCAGCGGCGGAGTGATATTGTGCCGGGCCATAATCAGCAAGGAACTTCTCCGTTCCTTCACGAATATAAGGAACCGTTCCGACGCGGGCGACGGTTACCGCGAAGCTGTCAGGCAGGATTGAATCGTCAAAGACGACCGTTGCTCCGGCAGCCCGCAGCCCTTCTATCGCCTTCATAAAAGCCTCGCGCGTCTCTGGCCGCAGCTTCTCCACGGCGTCTGCAGTCTGCATGGTCACCTCGCTCGGCGTCGCCGACGAAGGAATGCCCTGGAACGGAATCCCCGCTCCCGAGAGCACAAACGCGGGCACACCGAAGCGTTTACCCTTCAGAGCGTCCGCCTTCAGATACTGCGTATACGGGCCCGGCTCGGCCTTGGCCGCAGAGCCGGTCGTACGCGGATCAGCGGCATCCTCTCCCGCCATCACGTCGAGCGCAATCACCGCATCAGTCACGTCCCGGGCAATCGGGCCAGTATTGTCGAGCAGCCAGTCCAGCGGTGCGATACCCGCGATGCTCACCAGGCCGCGCGTCGGAAACACGCCGACGACGGAGCTAGTGGCCGACGGCATACGGATCGAGTTGCCGGTATCGGTTCCGTTGCCGAGCACAGCCATGTTCGCCGTAACGGCCGTGACTGTGCCTCCCGAAGAGCCTCCTGGACTGAAGCGAACGTCATAGGCATTTCCCGTGCGCCCGTAGGACGAGCTGCGATTGGTATCGCTCGCCGCAAAGTCCGGCATGTTCGTGTGGCCGAGGATCACGGCTCCCGCCGCACGCAGCTTGGCGACGACGGTTGCGTCCCTCGGTGCAATCAGTTCGTGTCCCGGGATGATGTAGCCCTTCCATCCGTCCGTCGTGATCATCCCCTTGATGCTGGTGTTCGCCTTGATCACAACCGGAACACCCCACATCGGCCCGCGCCGGAAGCTGCTTCCCCCCGACTTGGCGTCGGCATCTTCACGAGCCGCCGTTGCCAGAGCGCCCTTCTCGTCCAGAGTTTCGATTGCCCGATAGATTCCGTTGTACCTGCCAATCCGCGCCATGTACCAATGCACCACCTCGGTAACCGTGTACTTATGGCTGCGATAGAGCTCCTCCAGTTGCGGGATCGTGACCTCGAGAAGGTCGCGGTCCATCGCTCGCTGGGAGGCGCCCTTCGCGCTGGAGGCAGCCGTTGTCTGCGCGCTCAAGGCTCCGCCGGCCACAGTGAGCAAAACGAGAAAGTACCGAAACCCAACCCGTATCTTCATGAATTCCTCAGAGGAGATGATGTTTCCTATCAGAACACAGGTACGCTCGCACGTGCCTTTTTCGAACGGGCATGCTCGGCCGAAGAAGGCATTTTTTTCCCCCCTCGCTAGTAAAATTGCGGGCGCCGACTCTCGGCCACTTCCGGTACGATTATGCA
>DATMPD010000276.1:0-2292 GCA_035567955.1 Edaphobacter sp. | reverse complement strand
GCGACGCGTTCTATGGTGACGGATTCGAGGACTACTGGGGTTTTGGGGCGGTCCTGGCCGTCGCGGCTTACTTTGCTGATCTTTTCTACTATGTCGTAGCCTTCGACGACTTCGCCGAAGATGGTGTGCTTGCCGGTGAGCCAACTGGTGTCGGTGACGGTGATGAAGAACTGGCTGCCGTTGGTGTTGGGGCCGGCGTTGGCCATGGCGAGTTTGCCGGGCTGCTGGAAGCCGTGTTTGGAGCCCTTGGTTTCGTCGGCGAACTTGTAGCCTGGGCCGCCCATGCCGGTGCCTTCGGGGTCGCCGCCCTGGATCATGAACTGCGGGATGACGCGGTGGAAGATGGTGCCGTCGTAGAGCTTCGCGCCTTTCTTGCTGCGGCTGTTCCAGTCCTTGGTGCCTTCGGCGAGGCCGATGAAGTTGGCTACGGTGTCGGGTGCGTCCTTTTCGAAGAGCTCGCAGACTACCGTTCCTTCTGAGGTCTTGAATTTGGCGTAGGTGCCTGGCTTTGTGGGCATGTCGGAGTTCTCCTTGCGGTTAGAGGTTCGTGAGATTGGTTGGAGGAGAGGCGATTCCGTCGAGATCACGGAGGCCTGAAGAATTTATTTTGGCGGTGGAACCGGCGCCGCGGTTGCGGCTGGGGTTGCGGGCGATGTTGCCGGTGGCGCTGCCAGTAGAGGGGGCATGGGCTGGCCTTCGCGAACGATGGTGACGCGATTGATGAGTACGGGGGTGAGGGGTTTGTCGCTCGAGTTGCGCTCGACGCGCGCGATGGAGGCTACGAGCAAGAGGGAGTGCGCGTCGCAGAGGCCGAAGATGGTGTGTTTGCCGTTGAGCTGGGGGACGGGCTCTTCGGTGATGAAGAACTGGCTGCCGTTGGTGCCGCCGCCTGAGGGCCCGGCGCCGGCGTTGGCCATGGCGAGGAGGCCGGGTTGGTCGAAGGTCAGGGACGGGTCGATCTCGTCCTGGAAGAAGTAGCCGGGATCGCCGGTTCCGTCGCCTGCGCGGTCGCCGCCCTGGATCATGAACTGCGGGATGACGCGATGGAAGGAGGTGCCGTTGTAGAAGGGCTGGTGATGCATTTTTTGTAGCGTCTTGGGGTCGGTCCAGTCTTTTGTTCCTTCGGCGAGGCCGATGAAGTTGGCTACGGTGATGGGCGCTTCTTTTTCGAAGAGCTTGCAGGTGAGGCGTCCCATGGTGGTGTCGATGACGGCGGTGGGGCCGGTGGGAACGACGGGGGGCTTGACCTGTGTGGTGGTGCTGGGGGCGTCGGGAAGCTGATCGGCGGGTGGGGTCGATCGTTGGGCGGGCGGAGTGGGCGGTGGGGTGGCTGGAGTGGATTGCGCTTGCGCTTCCGACGAGAATACGCTGAGGGCCAGGACGAGTGCGAGAGTACGAAGCGTCATGCGGGGTTTGACTCCAATCAACAGGCTATCGCAGACGCGGTGAGGTCGCAACGCGGCGGTGATTCGCGGAGCGGCTAGATGAAGCGCCGGAGGAGGCTGCGGACGAGTTCGAGAGAGCCACCGTAGACGACGTGGGCGGCCCAGTGCTGTAGGCGATCGGTGGCGGGCGCGCCGAGCGTAGGGGCGGGGGAGAGTTGGAGGGCGGGGACGGCGACCTCATCGGCGCTGAGGTAGAGTAGGGTGCCGAAGGCTGTTCCGGCG
Organism: Edaphobacter sp.; assembly: GCA_035567955.1. Taxonomy (GTDB): domain Bacteria; phylum Acidobacteriota; class Terriglobia; order Terriglobales; family Acidobacteriaceae; genus Edaphobacter. The sequence goes on along the minus strand of DATMPD010000276.1, from coordinate 625 downwards.
CCGGTGGTTGCTTCAGGGATGAGTTCTGCCGAGACTCCGTAGACGATGCCCATGAGAGTGCCGAAGGCGTAGTGGACGACGCGGCCTGCTGTCTTTTTCTGCTCCTTGTCGAGGGTTTTTCCGGTGGCCCTGGCGATTTTGCGGGCGACGATCTCGGTCGAGTCTTCCTGCTCTGCGGCCTGTTGTTGCTGCTGGACCTGTTCGTGCGCGATCTCCCAAGGGGATTCGCCCTGAGCGAGTTTCCTTTGCCTTTCGACGGCCTTCTGGCCTGCGGAGGTGAGCTTGAAGAACTGATCCATGATGAGGGTTGCGGCGATGCCGGCGGTGGCGCCGGTGATGATGCCGCGAAGGAGGGATGGTTGATGGGCTCGCATATTCACCTCTTGTTCAAGATCAGAGACGTTTGATGCGGTTTCTCGCTTGAATGTGTAACTGATGGATGGTTTTGAGCGTCGAATGGTCTGGAGGAAAACAGCATGGCAAAGTATGCGCTTTATGTGTCGTTGAAGGCGAAGCCCGGGAAAGAGAAGGATGTCGAGGCGTTTTTAAAACAGGGCGCGGAGATGGCGAAGAAAGAATCGGGGACGGTTAACTGGTATGGCTTGAAAGAAGATGAGGGTAACTA
>DATMPD010000275.1:0-4580 GCA_035567955.1 Edaphobacter sp. | reverse complement strand
AAGGCCTTGAGTGCGGTGCGTGGTTCGCAGCGGGTGACGGACCAGACTCCTGAAGGGAAGTTTCAGGCGCTGGAGAAGTATGCGAAGGATCTGACGGATCTTGCTCGACGTGGGAAGCTTGACCCGGTGATCGGGCGGGATGAGGAGATTCGGCGCGTGATCCAGGTATTGTCGCGGCGGACGAAGAACAATCCCGTGCTGATCGGTGAGCCGGGCGTGGGCAAGACGGCAATTGTGGAGGGGTTGGCGCGGAGGATCGTGCAGGGGGATGTGCCGGAGATCTTGAAGAACAAGCGGGTGTGTTCCTTGGATCTTGGGGCGATGATTGCCGGGGCGAAGTTTCGCGGTGAGTTTGAAGATCGGCTGAAGGCAGTTTTGAAGGAGATCGAAGAGTCGAACGGCGAGATTATTTTATTCATCGATGAGTTACATACTCTTGTCGGCGCGGGTGCGGCTGAAGGTGCGATGGATGCGAGCAACATGCTGAAGCCGGCGCTGGCTCGCGGCGGCCTGCGGGCGATTGGCGCGACGACGCTGAATGAGTACCGAAAGTACATCGAGAAGGATGCGGCGCTGGAGCGGCGTTTTCAGATTGTGTATGTGGGCGAGCCGAACGTCGAGGATACGATTGCGATTCTGCGCGGGCTGAAGGAGAAGTATGAGGCGCACCACAAGGTTCGGATCAAGGATTCGGCGATTGTGGCGGCGGCGATGCTCTCGCATCGTTATATTTCGGATCGGTTTTTGCCGGATAAGGCGATCGATCTTGTGGATGAGGCCGCGGCCGCGCTGGCGATTCAGATTGGCTCGGTGCCGGTGGAGATTGATGACCTGGAACGGCGGGCGACTTCGCTGGAGATTGAACGCGCGGCGTTGAAGCGGGAGAAGGATGCTGCGTCGAAGGAGCGGCTTGAGGTGGTGGAGCGCGAGCTGGCTGAGGTAAAGGAGACGGTAGCCGGGCTGCGGGCGCGGTGGCAGAAGGAACGCGGAGCGATTGGGAAGATCGCGGAGCTGAAGGAGAAGTTGGAGGCGCTGCGGTTCCAGATGCAGGAGGAGACGCGCAAGGGCAATCTGCAGCGGGCGGCGGAGCTGCAGTATGGCGAAATTCCGAAGCTGGAGGCGGAACTGCGCGAGTTGACGGCGGAGCAGGATGCGGCGGTTCGCGAGGATGCGGCCGAAGCGGCGACGGGCGTTCGGAAGAAGCGGTCGCGGATGCTGAAGGAAGAGGTCGACGAGGAGGACGTCGCGGCGATTGTGTCGAAGTGGACAGGGATTCCTGTCTCGAAGATGCTCGAAGGCGAGATGGAGAAGCTGGTAAAGATGGAGGATCGTCTGCGCGAGCGGGTTGTCGGGCAGGATGAGGCGCTGAATGCAGTGGCGAATGCGATCCGGCGTTCGCGTGCGGGGTTGAGCGATCCGAAGCGGCCGATTGGTTCGTTTATTTTCCTTGGGCCTACGGGTGTGGGAAAGACGGAGACAGCGAGAGCGTTGGCTGAGTTTCTGTTTGATGATGAGGCTGCGATGGTGCGGATCGACATGAGCGAGTACATGGAGAAGCATGCTGTGGCGCGGCTGATTGGCGCGCCTCCGGGGTATGTCGGGTACGACGAGGGCGGGCAATTGACTGAGGCGGTGAGGCGGCGGCCGTATTCGGTGGTGCTGTTCGACGAGATTGAGAAGGCGCACCCGGATGTGTTCAATGTGCTGCTGCAGGTGCTCGATGATGGCCGGCTGACGGATTCGAAGGGGAGGACGGTGGACTTCAAAAACACCGTGCTGATTATGACTTCGAATGTTGGCGCGGCGCAGTTGTCGACGGCCTGGGCGCAGGGCGAGGATGGATTTGAAGAGGCGAAGGCTCGCGTAATGGACGAGTTGCGGAAGCACTTCAAGCCGGAGTTTCTGAATCGCGTGGATGATATTGTGGTGTTCCGTCCTCTGGGCGATGAACAGCTGGCGCATATCGTGGATCTGCGGTTGAAGGATCTGCAGAAGCTTCTGGCAGATCGCAAGATTACGCTGGAGCTGACTGATACCGCACGGAAGGCGATCTTCAAGGCCGGGTACGACCGGGCTTACGGAGCGCGTCCTCTGAAGCGAGCAATTCAGCGACTGGTGCAGGATCCACTGGCGGTGAAGATCCTGGATGGCAGCGTGCTGCACGGCGACCACGTAGTGGTGACGGCGGGCAAGAACGGCCTGGAGTTCAAGGCGACACGGCCTGCTAACAGTGTGCCGGAGCCTGCCGAAGTGTAAGCGAGCTGAAAACAGATGCGTTCGAAGTGCGGTCCGGCGATTGCCGTGGCCGCATTTTTTTCGCAGCCGCAACGTACGCAGCCTGGGCTTCTCTGAAGACGGATTTGGGACAGGCCGCTTTGAGGCAGGTTATCGGCAAGTGTATGCGGCGACGAAGTCTGAGGCGAAAACGGGCTTCATGTGGTGGGGCCAGCCATTCGGCTCGTTCCAGACAGGATCTTCGCCGGTGACGACGAGGGCATCGATGCCGAGTTCGCGGCACCGGGAGTAAACGTCATCGGCAGTCTTCAATGTTGCAACATAGATGCCTTCGGATGCGGAGCGATCTGGGCCTGGTGGCGGTTCGGCGATGCCGAAGATAGGAGCGATGCGCGCATCGAGCCGGAAGCATTCAGCCCTACTGCCACCAAAGTCGGCTCCGCAGTCGGGGAATATGCCCTCAAGTTCCTGGTAACGGGAGTAGTAGAGGTGTTGGAGGTTCAGCTTTGGAGCGGCGCCAAACTGCACTTTGGCTGAAGGGGGAAGAACGTGGTCGAGAGTGGCGTAGGCCTCACGGAGCTGTTGATTGATGGCACCGAGCCGGCCGCCAAACTCCGATTGTGGGATTACTGGGTTCGTCCATCCGTAGCGGTCTGATCCGTAGAGGTAGAAGCGGAGCATGGCCAGTTGATAAGCGGAACTGGCGAGTCCGAGGAAGAGCAGAAGACCGGCCAGCCAGCTGACGTGGAACGGGCGATCGGTTGCGGCGCTCGGGATGGAAGACTCCGTGGACGATGCTGCACGCTCAACCTCGAGGTGGCCGCCGGCCAGTTGAGCTGCACCCCAGACGAGGAGGATGAACTGTGCAATCTCCACGCCTCGAAAGCTGAGGTCGTTATTTGAGATGACGGTCGAACGCATCATGAGTGCAACCCAGAGGCCGGCGGCGAGCATCAGCCAGCTGAGCCAGCGAATTTCGCCAATATCGCGAAGAGCCGGAGTCGCTAGATTGGCGGTGGCGGGGAGGCTTCGTGAACGCCAGTCGCGGCGGCCCTGCCGCACTGCGACGAGGAAGAAGAAGCCGAACTCGATGAACAGGATGGGGACCAGGAAAAGGGGGCGCAGGAGAATGTTAGCCAGTTTGTTTTCGTGGACGGCATGGCGCAGCGCGGGCATAAGCGTGGGAGGAAGCTGACGCAGTCCCAATGTGGCGAATAAGGGCGTCTGCTTTGGAGCGGCTGCGGGACCGGCTGCGGCCTCTCCCGCATGTGCGCCTGTGGCGCGGAGATCGTGCAGGTAGCCTGCAGAGAGAAGGAGGACCAGCGTCGCTACCGCGATGTAAAGGCCTACTGTGTTGAATCTTCGCGTTGCAAGCCAGAACAGAGCGGCGGCGAAGAGGAAGAGAGCAAACGCGAAGGTGACGTAGACGGAGAGACCGGCCGCGCTGGCGAAGCCCATTGCCGCCAGTATGGCGAGGAGGGCGCGCTGTCCTGGGGAGTGCTCCAGGTTGCGCCCTGCGTGCCAGAGGAAGACGAAACCCAGCATACAGGCGGCGGTTGCTGCAACGTGATGCGGCACCCAGAGCAACGAGTTTGTCCAACTGGTGACCTGGTCGCTGTCCCACACCTCCATGTCCGAGAGCACGATTCGATACTTGAGATAAAGGATGAGCACGTACAGGACGTCGAGGCCGGTAACGCCAAGCAGCGCCATGGCGACAACGCTGGCTGCGCGGATACGGCGGCGGACGCCGTAGAAGTGCTTCAGGAAGAGCGCTGCGGCTGCTGCCAGAAGCCAGCCGCTCCATATGGAACTGGCGAAGAGCGCGGCTCGCGGCTGAACGCCGGCAGCGACTCCTGGGATGGCCGTCATGACGTACCAGTAGTAGTAGTAGCGCAGTTTGACGATCGAGCCGGGAAAGAAAAACGGGTTCGCCGGCGGTGCGCCACCGTGCATGGCTGAGGAGACGAAGGCGGTGCGAACGCCGAGGTCCGCGACGGCCGCGGTGGAATAGAGACGGTGGCCGAGTTGGAGGTCGGGAAGCGATACCAGGCAGACGACAGCCCAGAGGATGACGAGGCCGATTGCAGCCGCGGTGAAGCGACGCATGGAGAAAGCGATGGAGAATTTGTTGCGGCGCCAGCGCACGAGCAGATTGCCCACGGCGATGCCGGCGAGAAGGCAGCACAGCGGGACTGTAACACTGAGAGGGAACCAGCGGCTTAATAGGTTAAGCGCGATGGGCATCACGACGATGGAGAGACCCATGGAGAAGAGCCACTGCTCTGCCGCTCCACGTTGACGGAACCCGAGGACATTCGACGCACGGCCCAGGCAGTAGCCCG
>DATMPD010000274.1:0-10618 GCA_035567955.1 Edaphobacter sp. | reverse complement strand
ACTTCCAGTCGGGGGGACCTCATTGGACCCCAACAGGACAGCGCTGTAGATGGTATCGGCGTGGGCGGGGATGACCAGGGCGAGAGCAAGGACGAGGGACCCGGTGAGGACGATACGTTTGAACATAGTTCTCCTTCCGCGTGATGGCGGGAATGGGTTGGATAGAATGGAATATGGGTCAGTTGCCAGGATCACAGAACAGCTTGACCAAGGGTTCTTGTGCCATTGAGGGACATCATTTTTTCTTTATGCCTGCGATGAAGATGCTTATCGGAGGAGATTCGTCTGGCTGTATTGCTGAGCACGGGAAACGACTCCGAGAGACAAAGCCGTCATCGTGCCGACGGCGAGACTTAGCAGTGACTTCATATTTTCTCCTTGTGTTTTATGCCCCGCTGATATGGGCCTCACAGCATTCATTTTGGTTACAGGAGCTACAGCTGGTGTTGACTTCAAAAGCGGGGAATTTGCGATCCAGCTAGCTACAAAACACCGCAGGCGAAAAAAAATTCCCTCGATAAGCAAAACCTGAACGACACCGCCGGTGGCGCCCCATGATCCGGAGGGTCCGCCGTCGTTCACGTTTTGTTATGGGTGTATTCGCGGGTTGATTCAGTCGCTGGGGTGAGCAAGAGAAAAGCCTCCGCTGATGGTTGGGCAGCGGAGGCTCTTCTGTTTAGAGCGCGTAACTTCAGGCGCGGATTCTTCTGCGTACTGCCTGCGTTGCGGCAATCAAACCTGTGCCGAACAGTAGGAGAGAGGACGGCTCGGGCGTTACCTGTGCGATCTGGCCTCGGATCTCTCCGCCGGGGAAGGTAGTGTCGTGAATGTTGGCGTAGGTGTCTCCACTGTTCAAGGCGGCGATAAGGCCGGCTTCTGCTAGCCCAACAGTGCCACCTTCCTGGGTGATGAACGCTGCGTTGTAGGTCGCGGCAAGAGTCAAATCAACCGTTGCCATGAAGGTGCCCGAAGTGCTATTGGGGAACGGGGTGAAGGGAACCGCTACGATTTCGTTGACTCCCACGGGACCGCAGCAATGAATATGGGCTGCGCTTGCGGCAGTCGTTAACCCACTGAAGCTTTCATTGATCGACAGGGAATTGCCGTTGAGAATGAAGGTGGCGAACCCTGTTCCAGAACTCCCGGTTGGAGGGACCTCATTGGATCCGAGGAGGGTCGCGGTGTAGGTGACGGTGTCGGCGTGTGCGGGGATGGCAAGTGCGAGAGCAAAGACAATGGGCCCGGTCAACAAGAGACGCTTGAACATAGAGGGTTTCTCCCTCCGCACTAGGGCGGGAGTAGTTGGATGCAATGAAAAGGTTGCCCGATGGTTTGAGTGCAGATGATTTTTCGATGACAGACTGGACGCCGATTGCAAGTTCTTGCACTCAGCGATCGTTATACGTGCTTATATTTAGATGGAAGAATCGGGACAGAGGTCGAGAGGAATCAGAGGGATGAGCTTCGCAGAGCGGGATGAAGCGGGAGATGTGAGGAAAAGGGAACTGGCGAAGATGGCCTGGATGGCGTTGATGCTCACGCCGGGTATGGGGCCTACAAGGATTTGGAAGGCGATGGGGCGGCTGGGGGCGGCGGAGCGGCTGTTTGAGGCTTCGTTGACCGAGCTGGAGGGGTTGGGAATGCCGGCGCAGTCGGCGCAGTTTTGTTTTGAGGGCAAGGCGCGGGCGGCGGCGGAGGATGAGATCAAGCGCGTCGCGGAGGCGGGTGGGACGGTGTTGACTTCGGAGGATTCGGAGTATCCCGAACGGTTGAGAGAGATTTACGATCCGCCGGCGGTGCTCTGGATTCGCGGCGATGTGACGCAGCTGGCTCGGCCGGGAATTGCGGTGGTGGGAACGCGGCAGCCTTCGCCGTATGGGGCTGGGATGGCGGAGTTGTTGTCGCGGGACCTGGCGAATCGGCGGCTGGTGATTTTGAGCGGCATGGCGCGCGGGGTGGATACGGCGGCGCATAAAGGCGCGATTGAGGCTGGAGGGAAGACGGTGGCGGTTTGGGGGACGGGGATCGATGTGATCTATCCCAAGGAGAACAAGAAGCTGGCGGAGCAGATTGTGGCGACGGGTGGAGCGATTGTGAGCGAGTATCCGCTGGGGACGTTTCCGGCGCCGCAGAACTTTCCGATTCGCAATCGGATTTTAAGCGGGATGAGTGTGGGAGTGCTGGTGATCGAAGCGGCTGAGTATAGCGGGACAAGAATTACCGCGCGGTGTGCGATGGAGCAGAATCGGGACGTCTATGCGGTTCCAGGAAACGTCACGAACAAGAACGCGTGGGGGCCTAACACGTTGATAAAACAGGGGGCTAAGCTGACTGCGACGTGGGAGGATGTTTGGGAGGACCTGCCGTCGCAGATACGGCTGGCACTGGAGGAGGAAGTGGAGGCGGCCGGGGGACGCAGTGAATCGAAGGCAGGAGGGACTGCATCTCTATTTAATGACACGCCATTGCCGAAGCACGAGCGGATCGTCTTTGACAAGCTGCGGCATGATGAATCGATGCAGTTGGACGAGTTGATCGAGCAGCTGGAGGCGGAGTTGGGTTCAGCGGAGATATTCACCGCGCTGTTCGAACTGGAGCTTGCGGGGCGGGTGCGGCAGCTTCCCGGAAAAAATTATGTGCGGGCATTTTGAAGCGTATCGGCGGACTGGAAGTTTTGCCAGAGCGGCAAGATCACCGAAATAAATGTAAGTTCAAGCTGCCGTTTGATTTGGCAGTTGGTTTCTTGTGTAAGTTTTCCTCTGAAAGATGCTGTATGGTTATGACCTTCTGGACGGATTTTCGTCAGTTGAGGCATTGTGCTGGGATGACGCGTTTGCAGAAAGCGTGTTAGGTTCGCAAGGGAACAAGGAAGACTGGGAATAAGGAAGGCCCGGAACGTTTCGCTTCGGCGATGCGTTCTGCTGGTGAAGGGAAAGAATGGCTAAATCACTTGTGATCGTGGAGTCGCCGGCAAAGGCGAAGACGATCGGAAAATATCTCGGCAGCGACTACGTGGTGGAGGCCTCGATTGGGCACATCATGGACCTGCCAAAGAACGACATCGGCGTGGAGCTGAAGAACCGGACGTTTGAGCCGACGCTGATCGTGTCTCCGGGGAAGGAAAAGGTAGTGGAGCGGCTGAAGAAGCTGGCGGCGAAGGCGGACATGGTCTACCTTGCGCCGGACCCGGATCGTGAGGGCGAGGCGATTGCCGCGCATCTTTCGATGCAGCTGTTGCCGATGGTGAAGAACAAATCGCAGGTGCGGCGGGTTACGTTCAACGAGATTACGAAGAAGGCGGTGCAGGCGGCGTTTTTGCATGCTCGCGATGTGAATGAGAATCTCGTCGATGCGCAGCAGACACGAAGAGTTTTAGATCGGCTGGTGGGGTATCAGGTCTCGCCGCTGCTTTGGGATAAGGTGCGGCGTGGGCTGTCGGCGGGGCGAGTGCAGACGGTGGCGTTGCGGCTGATTGTGGAGCGCGAGAGTGAGATCAATGCGTTCCAGCCGGTGGAATATTGGACGATCGATGCGGAGCTCGAGCCGGCGGGTAAGCAAAGTTTCACGGCGCGTTTTGTTGGCGTGAATGGGACGCCTTCGCGGGTTGCGAATGGCAAGGACGAAGAGGGCAAGGAGCTCTTTTTGTCGAACGCGCTGCCGGATAAAGAGGCGGTCGACGAGGCCATCGGCGACCTTGAGCATGCGAAGTGGAGCGTGCGTTCGGTAGAGAAGAAGGAACGGCGGAATAATCCGAAGGCTCCGTATACGACGAGCAAGCTGCAGCAGGATGCCTCGGGGCGTCTGGGGTTCAATGTGCGGCGCACGATGGGTGTGGCGCAGCGGTTGTATGAGGGCGTGGAGATTGGCGCGGAGGGAACGGTCGGGCTGATTACGTATATGCGTACCGACTCGACTCGTGTAAGTCCGGATGCGATTGCGGAGGCTCGCGAGTTTATCGGCAAGCTTGGAAAGCAGTATTTGCCGGCGACTCCTAACGAATATGCCGGAAAGAAACAGGAGCAGGCGCAGGATGCGCACGAGGCGATTCGGCCAACCAGTGTGGCGTATACGCCGGATTCGATTCGGAAATATCTTTCGGACGAGCAGTTCCGGTTGTACAAGCTGATCTGGCAGCGGTTTGTTTCGAGCCAGATGACTCCGGCGGTCTTCGATCAAACGACGGTGGACATTGTGGCTCGGGCGAAGCAGGCGTATGACTTCCGCGTGACCGGCAGCGTGCTGAAGTTTGATGGTCATTTGAAGTTCGACGAGGAAGACAAGCGGGCGCGGCAGGCGGCAAAGGACAGGGCTGCAAAAGAGGAGGCGAAGGCTTCCGATCAGGCGGACGGGCAAGGTGATGGCGAGGACGAAGCCGAACGCAGACTGCCGGAGCTGCGCGATGGCGAGGCGCTGCGACTGGAGAAGCTGGATCCGCAGCAGAAGTTTACCCAGCCTCCCCCACGGTACAACGAAGCGAGCCTGGTGAAGACGCTGGAGGAGAAGGGAATTGGGCGGCCATCTACGTATGCTTCCATCATTAATACGATTCAGGATCGCGACTACGTGAAGAAGATCCAGGCGAAGTTTGTGCCGACAGAGATTGGCATCGTCGTCACGAAGCTGCTGGTGAAGAACTTTCCGTACATCTTCGATACGGCGTACACCGCTACGCTTGAGGGCGAATTGGACGCGGTGGAGGATGGTAAGGAGCGGTGGACCGACCTGCTGAACGGCTTCTACGACCACTTCGAAAAGGAGTTGAGTATCGCCGGTCAGAACATGGAAGACATCAAGCGGATGGAGGAGTCGACGAAGGAAGTATGCGACAACTGCGGCGCTCCGCTGATTCTGAAATGGGGTAAGTTCGGCAGCTTCTATTCGTGCAGCAACTTCACCAAAGTGAAGCCGATGACAGTGGCGGCAGGACCGTGGAAGAAGGACTCGAAGGCCGTGATGAAGAAGATCACGAAGGCGTTCTCGTTTCCAATTATTGTGAAGGCGACGACCGAAGATGTGATCGAGTATTCGAAGGAGACTTTGAACGCGAAGGATTTGGCGGCTGCGATCGATGAGGCTGCGGCAGCGGGCAAGAAGGTTACGGCTGAGCCGTTCAGCTGCGACTTTACCAAGGAGAACTTTGCGGCGAAGCCAGATCTGAGTGCGCCGGGGGCCGATGAGGTTGCCGAAGAGGAGTTCTGCGATAACTGCGGCCGCGTGATGGTGCTGCGGAATGGGCCCTGGGGACCGTTTATGGCCTGCCCCGGGTATAACGAAGATCCGCCGTGCAAGACGATTCGCAAGCTGAATCAGAAGGTGCAGCAGAAGCCGCCGGTGCAGCTGGAGGAGGCCTGCCCGAAGTGCGGCAAGCCACTGCTGCTGCGCAATGGGCAGTATGGCGAGTTCATCAGCTGCAGCGGATATCCGAAGTGCAAGTACATCAAGCAGGAGCTGCTGGATGTGAAGTGTCCGAAGGATGGCGGCGATATTGCCGTGCGCAAGACCAAGCGCGGCGACGTGTTTTATGGCTGCGTGAACTATCCGAAGTGCGACTTTGCTTCGAACCTGAAGCTGGTAGATAAGACCTGTCCGAAGTGCGAAAGTGCGTACCTGCTTGAAGTGGCGAACGACAAGGGGACGTACCTGGTGTGCCCGAACAATCGGGAGGCGCTTCCGAAGCGGCGCAAGAAGAAGGGTGCGCCGGAGGAGGAGCCAACGACTCCGCCTTGCACGTATGAGAAGAAAGTCGCAGGGGCGGCGCCTGTGCCGGTGATCGAACGGCCTGACCCGGAGAAGACCCGGGCGGTTGTCGAAAGCGTAGCTTAATTAAGAGTGAGGAGAAAGAATGGCTAATGCCACAGATGCTGAGTTGGTTCTGAAGCTGTATGAACTTCGGCAGGAGGAGACCCTGCGCAAGGCGAGGCGGTTTCTAGTGTCCGAGTTCAATCCGAAGACCGTGGAAGAGCTGCGGGTGGTGTCGCGGGACACGAGGTCGGAGTACAACCCATACTGGCGGCAGGCGATGAGTTTCTGGGAGATGGCGGCTTCGTTCGTTTTGCGTGGCGCGCTCGATGCGGACCTGTTCCTGGATTCGAGTGTGGAGGGAATTCTTATCTACGCTAAGTTTCATCACTTCCACGCCGAAACGGAGAAACAAAGCGGGAACCCGTTTATGGGGAAGACGGCTGAGCTGATCGCGAAATACCCGGCGGCCAAGGCCCGCTATGAGGTATTTCTGACGAATTTCGGGACTTCGAAGTAGTCCGGTTGAGATCGCTCGGGTTGACCCTCAGGAGGAGAGGCAATGGCGGACCCAGTACCTCTGAGCTATGTCATCTACATTGCCGCCACGCCGGAGAAAGTCTGGGACGGCTTTGTTTCGCCGGAGTCTAATCGCATCCTCTTCATGGGAGCGGAGCTTGAGGCGGAGTGGAGGCCTGGCGGCTCGATGGCATGGGTAGGGCCGGGATCTGACGGTAAGCCGACGAAATACGTTCAAGGAGAGGTGCTGCGCTTTGAACCCCCAAAGACGCTGCAGTACACGTTTAAGATGGGGCAAAAAAGCGACAAAGCGTCCCGGGTCAGTGTGGAGCTGATTCCGGAGACCGAGGCCACCAAAGTGACCGTGGTCCATGACCAATGGGCCGAGGGCGACCCTGTCTACGCTGCTACCGCTGACGGATGGCCTCGGATTCTTTCCCGGTTAAAGACCCTGCTCGAGACTGGAAAGACGTTCAAACCACATTAAAGCAACCTCTCCAGGGGCTTTCTTTTATGCCCCATTTCTGTTACAACTGGGTTATAGCCTCAGGGGATCGGACTTCTCGGAGATGGCCCGCTGACGCGGCGTGCTCTCCGTAACTTGTTGAAAAGAATGCAGGTAGTGAATCATGGCAAAGGCAGTTTGGAATGGTCAGACGCTGGCCGAGAGTGAAAAGACGGAGATGGTTGAGGGAAATATCTATTTCCCGGAAGAGTCGGTGAAGCGGGAGTTTCTCAAGTCGAGCTCAACCACCTCCAGCTGCCCATGGAAGGGGCAGGCACGGTACTACACGATCGTGGTGGATGGCCAGGAGAACCCGGATGCGGCGTGGTACTACCCGGATCCGAAGCCCGCAGCGCGAAATGTGAAGCATCATGTGGCATTCTGGCGCGGCGTTGAAATTACCAAGTAGTGTACCGACTCTAGAATCAGCGACATAGCCGCGCGATCCATACACGCTTGCTAACCCAAACAAACGACAGATTCCTTCCTACGTTCCGGGCGGGATGACCGATTTCTGTCAGCCACGTTAGATTCGGGACCGTGGTTGCCTAGTAGGCCTGCGCCCGGTCAAGGGGAAGGCGTATCTGGAAGCAGGTAGCGCCAGGTTTGGACTCTACGGTGACGAAGCCGGAGTGCTTGTTGACGATGCGCTGCACGGCGTCCAGGCCGAGCCCGAGACCGCGTCCGGGGGCTTTGGTGGTGAAGAATGGTTCGAAGATACGGGAGCGGATGGAGGGGTCGATTCCGGGGCCGTCGTCCCAGACCTCGACCAGCGCCATGGAGCCGTTGAGGTTGGTAATGAGCCGCAGGGTCCCCATGTCGTTCATGCTTTCGAGGGCGTTTTCGATGAGTTCGGTCCAGACCTGGTTGAGCTCGCTGCCGTAGGCGCTGACGGGCGGGAGGTCGGGGTCGAAGTTGAGTTCAACGGTTACGTTCTTGAGCCTGGAGTTGAACATGACGAGCGTGTTTTCAAGGGACTGGGCGAGGTCGACGTCCTGAATGGGCGCCTGGTCCATGTAGGAGTAGTCCTTGATGGCGCTAATGAGATCGAAGATGCGGACCGTGGAGTCGACGACGGTTTCGGCCATGCGCTCGACGCGCAGAGAGCCGGCTACTGTGGCGACGGCGACGGGAAGCACGTCCGGACGGGTGATGGCGGCAAGCTCGTCGAGCAGATCGATGGGGAGATTGGTCTCCGAAAGCGCGGGGGCGATGGTCCACGAGTTGGGGACGTTGTGGGCTTCGAGCCAGCGAACGAGGGCTGCTTCGTTGTCGGACACGGCGAGAGGGCTTTGCGGCCCCTGCGAGTGGCTGGAGAAGGCAGACATGCGGGCGCGGGCGTTCTGGACCCACGCGCGGTAGCCTGCAATCTCCTGCTCGGAGAGGCAGAGATTGCCGAGGCGGTACTTAAGCTCGCCGTACTCGCGAAGCTCGCCGAAGAGGCTGGCGGCACTGCGTTGTGCGGCGGAGGCGGGGTTGTTGAGCTCGTGGGCGAGGTTGGCGGCAAGCTTGCCGAGGGCATTGAGTTTTTCCGACTGTTGCTCGATGCGGGTGACTTCACGGACGCGGTCGAGCAGAATGGCGACGCTGCGCTGGGCCATCGATGGAATGATAGCGAGCATCTCGGGGAAGAGGGAGTCGGGGATGTCGAGTGACCAGATGGGACCGACCGCGAAACCCTCGCCGCCGTAGTTCTTCATGCGGGAGAAGGGAAGTTTACCGGTCATGGAGCCGGCGCGGCCGATGAACAAGGCGACGTTGCCGGCGTGGCGGCGACGGACCTGAACCTCTCCGCGGAGAATGAAGTTCATATTTCGGGCGGGGTCGTTGTCGCGGAAGAGGATGGCGCGGTCGGGACCAACGCGCTCGGTGCCGTGAGTCGCAAGCCAGGTGAACTCCGCGTCGTTGAGTCCGTCGAGTTGGGTTACGGTGCGGAGAGCGGCGACGATCTCGTGGAGCGGTGTGGGCTCGGCGGGCGGGCCTGCCATGATCGGCTGTTCTGCCTGATTGAGCGGCTGTGTGGGAAGCAGGCCTTCGTAACTGTTCAGGGTGGCCATTCTCAGAGCTCCTTCTACTGCCTGGGCTTCGAATCGTTCTTGTTTAGTTTACGTCTTCTTTGTGCAGGAGTTCCCGGGCCGTAGTCTTTTGCTAAAAGTTTTTGCCGAGGGTGTGGTTGCCATGGAAGCGAACAGGCGACATCTGGATTAGATGCCGCCTGTTTGACTTCGATTTGTGAATTTTGTATCTAACTTTCGATGGTGGCGTGGCTTATATCTTCTTGACCTGGCCGCCGTCTATGCTTTTTGTACAGCACCATCGACGACGACGACAGGGTCGAGGAAAGGCATGGATTTGCGCAGTTCGGCGCCGACTTTTTCGATCTGGAGCTCGGATTCGGCCTTGCGGATGCGGGCGAATTCTTTGCGGCCGGACTCGTTTTCGGCGATGAACTTTTTGGCGAAGCTGCCGTCCTGGATGTCATTGAGGAGGGACTTCATTGCTTTTTTGACCTCGGGGGTGACGATGCGGGGGCCGGCTACGTAGTCTCCCCACTCGGCGGTGTCGGAGATGGAGTGGCGCATGTAGGCGAGGCCGCCCCGGTACATCAGGTCGACGATGAGTTTTAGTTCGTGGAGGACTTCGAAGTAGGCTAGCTCGGGCTGGTAGCCGGCCTCGACGAGGGTCTCGAAGCCTGCTTTGACGAGGGCGCTGGTGCCGCCGCAGAGGACGGCTTGTTCGCCGAAGAGGTCGGTCTCGGTTTCCTCGGTGAAGGTGGTTTCGAGGACGCCGGCGCGAGTGCAGCCGATGCCTTTGGCGTAGCTGAGGGCGAGCGCGAGGGCGTTGCCGCTGGCGTTTTGTTCGACTGCGACCAGGCCGGGGATACCGCCGCCTTCGGTGAAGACTTCGCGGACGCGGTGGCCGGGGCCCTTGGGTGCGACGAGAGAGACGTCGGCTGTGGGCGGCGGCGTGATGGTGCGGAAGCGGATGTTGAAGCCGTGAGCGAACATGAGGGTGACGTTGGGCTTCATGTTGGGGGCGATCTCAGCGTGATAGACCTTGGCGGCGGTCTGATCGGGCGTGAGGTTCATGATGACGTCGGCCCACTTGCTGACGTTGGCGACGGTGTCGACGATGAGGCCGGCTTTGCGGGCGCGCTCAGCGTTGGGGGAGTCGGGGCGCAGGCCTACGCGGACATCGACACCGGAGTCCTTGAGGTTGAGGGCGTGAGCGTGGCCCTGTGAGCCGTAGCCGATGATGGCGACTTTCTTCGCCTGGATGAGAGAGAGGTCTGCGTCTGCGTCGTGGTATGCCTTTGCCATTTTTCTGTTCTTCTTCCTTTTAGGTTATGGTAACAAGTCGTGATGAGTCAGCGAAGCGAATCCTGGGTTTCGATGGTCGCCCGTGAGCTATTGGATTTGATGGATTGCCCCAATCGGCGCTCGGATCAAGCCACGTCGGATTGGTCGAGGTGATGAGGTCAAGTTTGCGAATACGGAGCCAGCCCTTAAGTTGCTTCTCGGGGGGAGATGACGGCGTTTTAGGTGGCGGTTATCAGTCGATGTCGGAGAACTCCGTGGGCAGGACTTCGCCAGTACTGGGTTTTTCGGTGAAGGTGGGTTGGTTGGGGTCGGGGTCGGGTGTGCCGAGGGCTTTCATGACGCGGCTGGTGTGGTGGCCTCGGCGCATGGCCATGCGGCCGGTGCGGGAGACTTCGAGGATGGTGTAGCCGCTCTCTGTGATGACCTGGATGAGGCCTTCGATCTTGGAGGAGCTGCCGGTGAGCTCGAGCATGATGGACTCG
This sequence comes from Edaphobacter sp., assembly GCA_035567955.1. Taxonomy (GTDB): domain Bacteria; phylum Acidobacteriota; class Terriglobia; order Terriglobales; family Acidobacteriaceae; genus Edaphobacter. Next base: position 53 of record DATMPD010000274.1, on the reverse strand, counting down.
GGGGCGAGGTCGACGACGCGGGCCTTGAAGACGGTGGCGAGCTCGAAGATCTG
>DATMPD010000273.1:0-15434 GCA_035567955.1 Edaphobacter sp. | reverse complement strand
CCTCGCCGCCATGAGTCCTTTGTTATACTCGGCATTGAGTATTGCCCGCCAAAACACATCGCAGCGCTCAGGTTGGAGTTTGTTACCGTTGACGAATCGAAGTTTCTTTATCCAGTCCCTCCGCGCCCAGATCCTCTGCGGCCTCCTGGTCGCCCTGGCGACCACCGGTCTCACCTCCTGCCATAGCTCGCTTTACTACGCGTATAAGTTTCCGACGTTCACCTTCGCCAACCGTCCTGTCCCTCCCAGTAAGCTCGCCAACCGCGTCATGATTGGGGTCACCGCCAACGGCACCACCACCGGCAGCCTGCAGATCGTCGATGCCAAGCGAGACATTCGCAGCAATATCCAGAACACCATCACTTCGTTCTCCATCTCCGGCTACGGCTCTGGCTTCCCCAACCTCATCCTCAACTTTCCGGCTGAGATCACCGGCTTCGTCTACTCCAATACCCAGGGCGACATCCAGATCGTCAACTACGGCAAGGAGGCAGTCTCCGGCGCCGCAGGCACCTTCCCGGCCAGATCCACCGGCCTCGCCATCCCCACCAACGGCGGCCATATCTACTCCGCCGAGGAGACCATCGGACAACTCGGAGTTATCGACAACGCCACGGGCCAGACCTTCGGCTTGGTCCTGCCAAACGTCTTTCAGGTCGTCGTCAATCAGGGTGACTCGGTTGTCCTGGCGATGGTGCGCAACTCCAACACGATCTACCGGCTTGTCAAGCTGAACTCCAATCAGTACCCGACCTCGACCGCGGCCATAGTTGCGCTCGGTGCGGCCGACTGCGAGCCCTTCAACCTTCCCGTCTACTGCGTCGTGCCGGTCAATACGGGAAGCCATGCCACCGCCTTCGATCGTCCCATGGGAGCCTACTTTTCGCTCGATGGAAGCACCGCTTACGTGCTGAACTGTGGTGCGGAGTGTGGCGGAACGACGTCGAGCGTCACCTACCTGCAGCAGGGCGCGCTGCAATACAACAATATTCCTAAGACCATTCCAGACGCCTCTGCCTTCTCGAATCAGGTGCTGGTCCCTGGCGGCGTCACGGCCGCGGTGGCCAACGGAACCACGCTCTATGTCTCGGGGCAGCAACTGCAGTCTGACGGGCTCTTTGCCGGCAATCTCTCCATCATCGATCTCGCTTCCAATACGGTCACGGGCAAGTACTCCATCTCCGACGGCACCCACTCGAAGATGCTCTTCGCCGATAACAACACGCTGTGGATTGGCTCGCAATATTGCGCCACCGGCGAGCGTGCCCACCAAGCCTCGATCGGCGTCACCACCCAGGCAGCGAATTACAACTGCCTCACCCGCTTCGACCTCGGCGCTCTGACCGTACAAATCGTACCCGTTGTCACGCAAGGCTCCGCCACGGCAGTCGTTCAGTTTCCCAACACGAATCAGAACCAGTATTACTACGGCGACCTCACGGGTCTGTGCTGGGTACAAGGTTTCAACAAGGTCTACACCGCATACGGCGGCCAGGTGCACGTCTTCAGCACTGTCGACGGCTCGGAGATCGACAACAAGAACGTCACCGTGCAAGGTACGGCCCTCGACGTTGCCTACATGGACGCCATCACCGACGCGGACAACTAGAGACTCGTTATCAGTTCTCCGTCGTCAGTTCTCAGTTTCTCAGGTCTTAACAATTGCTGCGAAGATAGAATCGAAATCTGAGAACTGATATCTGAAAACTGAGAACATGCTCGACATTATCGCCATCGCCGCCCACCGCGACGACGTGGAGCAGACTTGCGGTGGCACTCTGCTGTCCATGCACGCCCACGGCTGGCGTACCGGCATCCTCGACCTCACCCAGGGGGAATCCGGCACGCGCGGCACCGCCGCCGACCGTGCCGGGGAGGCCTCTGCTGCTGCCCGCATCCTCAACGTCGCCCACCGCGAAGCCCTCGACCTACCTGACGGCAACGTCCAGAACACCTACGAGAACCGCCTCAAAGTAGCCGCGGTTCTTCGCCGCCTGCGCCCTCGCGTCGTCATTCTTCCCTACTGGCAGGGACGCCATCCCGATCACTACACCAGCGCCACCCTGGGCTACGAGGCCTGCTTCGTCAGCGGCCTTGCGAAAGTGGAGACTGCCGGTGAGCCCAACCCGCCGCATCGACCCTTCAAGATTCTCTACGCCAGCCTGTACGCCGACGTTCGTCCGACCTTCGTGGTGGACATCACGCCATACATAGAGCAGCGGCTGCAATCGCTTCTCGCCTATCGCTCGCAATATGCCTCTCAGCATCAGGGCGGAGGCCTTTTCGTCCCGGAGGAAGAGATCCGCGAGCGGACCTTCGCCGAAGCGCGCCACTTCGGCCTTCTCGCAGGCGTGCGGTACGCTGAACCCTTTGTTCAAAAAGAGGTCGGCCTGGTGGATGATCTCGTGCTTCTTCCGGTGCAATCGATCTAACAATCGACAACAATCGATCTAGGCAGACACGACCGATCCGGCAAGAAGCCGCGACTTCACAAACTCCACTACTTCGTCGGTTACATAGACCGGAGGCCGCATCGCCAGCACAGACGTCCCCTCTACCAGCTTCAACGAGACGCCCTTCCACTCTGGACGCCCCAGCTCCCCCTCGGCGACGAGCACTGCATCGGCGCGATCAAGAAAGTATTTTGCCGACTCCTTGAAGTCCGCCGTCTCCGGGTCGAGCACGCTCAAATATAGATCCGGCCGCAGAAATCGCAGGATACTGTTCGACTCGATGATCACATTCTCCGCGCGTTCGATCTCTTTGCGAATCCGCGGCATTGCCTCCGACAGATCCCCCTGGCGTGTCCTCACCCAAAACGACCGCACCGCGCCAGCCGCGAGATACCTTCCCGAATCGGTCGTGCTATCTCCACCGACACGCTCCTCGCTCACGGCGACCGTGTGCTCCGCTGTCTCGCAGTCACACGGCTCTCCATTGGCCGAGCACATTCCGTGACCAAACTGCGTCACCTTGAACGCCGTCCAATGCATCTCCGGCAACGCCGCGATCAGCCCGGCTACGACACTCGTCTTACCGATATTTCTCGTGTGTCCGCCAACCACCACAATCGCCATCATCCACCACGCATGTCACCACAACTTCACCACCAATTTTATCGAATTCAGCGCTGCTTCAGCCGCGCCAGATCCCGCAGATACTCCTTCAGCGGCCGCGCTGGACGGCCCCAGAACACCTCTCCTGGCCCTCGCATCTTCTTCCCGCTCAACACTCCGGCCCCACCTCCAAGAATCACCCCAGCGCCCACGGTTGCGTGCTCCCCGATGCCCACCTGCCCGCCCAGAATCGCCCCGTCCTCCACCACGCTCGAGCCCGAAATCCCTGTTTGCGCGGCGATCACGACATTCTTCCCAATGACGCAGTTATGCCCGATGTGGACCATGTTATCGATCTTCGTGCCTCGGCCGATCCGCGTCTCGCCGAGGGCTCCGCGGTCAATCGTGGTGTTCGCGCCGATCTCAACGTCGTCCTCGACCACCAGCCGGCCCTGTTGCGGAAAGATCAGATATTCGCCGGTCTCCTTACTTCGCGCATACCCGAACCCGGCAGACCCCAGCACAGCCCCTGCCTGCACCACCACCCGGTCGCCCAGAATTGTCCCACGATGCACCACCACCCGCGCCATGAGATTGCAATCGCTTCCCACTACGACTCCATCTTCGAGCACGACGCCAGGGCCGAGTCTGGTTCCCACTCCAATCCTCACGCTCTCGCCAACTACCGCCGAGGGGTGGACTCCCGCCTCAAAGCCTTTTCCCCGCAGGCGCCGCCCAACCACGGCAAAGGCATAGCGCGCGTCCGCCACCCACAACACCCGCGGGTCGAGCGGAAACTCCGCATCCTCAAGGCTCGTGTTCGCGAGGATCGCTCCGGCATTAGAGGCCAGCGCACGCGTCATCGCTTGCTTGTCCATAGCAAACACTACGGAGCCCGGCCCGGCGTTTTCAATGCTTGCGACGTCGGTGATCTCCGCGTCAAGCAGCGGTGCACCTATCCCAAGCCAGTCGGCAACCTTGCCTATCTTCACCATCAATAGATCCTTTCTTCGCCTGCAGGACGCGTCTTCCATCGCCGATGCAGCCAGAGCCATTGCTCAGGATACTGCCGGATATACCTTTCGATCGCCGCCGTAAACGACGCCGTGTTGGCCAGCGCATCCTGTTCTGCATCGCCGGTCCGGATCACCGGAAGCTCCTCGCCAAAGTGGAGAACATACTTTTGTTCGCTCTCCTCCCATAACAGAAACCCTGGAACCACGGCCGCTTCGGTCTTAGCCGCAATCCGCGCCATCCCCGATGCAGTACAGGCGAGCACGCCAAAGAAAGGCACAAACACACCCTGCGGCGGCGTCATATTCGTGTCCATCAGAATCCCCACCGTCTGGCCCGCACGCATCGATGCAATCAGGCCGCGGGCAAAGTCGTCCTTATGGATAACGCGATTTCCATGCAGGCAGCGAATCCGGTTCACAAACGCGTCGACCAGTGGATTGTCGAGCCGTCGTATGACCATCCCCATCGGCATCCCCATCAGCGAATGGTAGAAGCTGGAGAGCTCCCACGCCCCCAGGTGCCCTGTCAGAACCAGAACGCCCTTTCCCCGCTCCCGCGCTGCTAGATAGTTATCCAGTCCTTCGTAACGAATGAAGGAGCTTGCGGCATTCACCGTATAGTCGGGCATCTTGCAGAATTCGGCGAGGAGGAAGCCCAGATTTCGATACTCGCATCGCAGGATCGCCTCGCGGTCCTCGCGCGTCCTATTCGGAAAGGCCAGCTCCAGATTCCGAAGGCCCACACCGCGCAGGCGCCCTAACGCGCGGAAGGCAATGGCGCCAATCGCGGCCCCAACCGCTCGTGCGGCTTTGCGGGGAAGCAATCGAACGCTATGAACGAAGAGCCAGACGACGGCGAACTCCGCGATTTCGCGGACGCTGACCTTGTCCGGCGGCGACGTTCTTTGTTCAACTTCGCTCAAGCCTCTAGTCTACCGATTCCGAACCAGTACCCCGAAAAACTGAAAGGGCGGCTAAAGTAGCCGCCCACTTCCGATCGAACTCGTCGTCCCTTGTCAGTCGTTCCTTACTTTTCCTTTGCGTCCTTTGCGGCGACGAAGTACTTCGCGACCTCGCGCACAAACGGACGCGCCTCAGGTGGGGTCGCCTGATTTCCATCGAGGATGGTCTTGTACGGAATATCCGACCCATAGAGTGTGCGTGTCCCCTCCTGGTTCTGCGACAGCACCGTGCCGTCCAGATCGATACCAGCAAAGAGTCCTTTGGAGCGAGAGTAACTTAGAAACTCTGCATTCAGCTTCCAGTCCGTTCCTGCCTCCGCGTTACGCCCGACCGGACCGGCAGACGCCGCTGCATCTGCGCCCAGCTTGACCTTGTTCTTCAGCATGTCCTGCAGACCCTGCTGGTTCATCGCTATCAAAACCAGGTCGGTCGCCTGTCCGCCGATCTGAAATCCAACGCTGCCGCCAGTCAGTTGCACACAGGCCGGTGCGCTCCATTTGCCGCTCGGTGTCCGGCAGGTTGCAACACCCTGACCGTACTGAGCGCCAACCACGAAGGCCCCTTTTTTGTAACTCGGAATCACAACGACGCAGTGGGCGCCAGCAAGAATACCGCCCGGGATCGACTTGTCCGGCGTAGCCATGATCTCCTCAATCACCTGGCCAGCAGCGGTCAACCGATCCGCAATCTTGGCTTTGTCGTCACTTTGTGCCGCACGTGCAGAAAGTGAACTGGCCATCATGGCCAAACCACATAAAACCACTGATAGTCTCTTAATCATTTTTCGTTATACCTTTCGCGTCCACAGTCGATTTCTTGGAGTGGGCCCAAAAAGCTGCCTATTTCCAACACTATATGTGATGGGGAACACGCGCCCTTGGTTGTCCACTCCACGCGATGAGCCTACATCGGCCGGAGGGGGCTAGGATCGAGAAAAAAATGGGGGTTGTAGAGATAGTGCCGGGGGTCACCCGACGCTCTCTCTACAACCCCTCTCCCAGGTCTGTGTTGCTGAGTTCACTTTGCCTCAGATCGTGCCCCCTCACAAGGGTACGAAGGTAGGTAGACCTTTGAGCGTTTTGTGTTAACTAAACCGTTAATAGGAAAACGCATCCCTTCGACTCCGATTTTCGGGTTGAAAATCAGCCTGGAAGCAGCTTCCTGTTGACCACCTGCACCGAAAGGGCGATGCGGTTTTTCACCCCCACCTTCCGCATCAGCGCACCTACATGCTTCTTCACCGTCGCCAGATCGATTCCAAGCTCTCCGGCAATCACCCGGTTTGGATGTCCTTCGACCAGAAGTTTCAGAACCTCGGACTCACGTTCGGTAAACTTCGGTTCCACATCCGTTCGCCTCTCCTCGGTTGAGGAGAGATCGAGCAGATTTGCCAGCACCTTCCGCGGAGCCCATGCCGAACCATCCTGGACAATCTCGATCGCCAGCCGCACTTCACTGGACTTCGCCGTATGCGCCAGATAACCCTTTGCTCCAGCCCCGATGATGCGCTGAATGTGCTCGTGATCCTCTTCGAGGCCGAGCACGATCAAACGCAGATGCGGTCGCGTACGCCGAAAGGTAGCCAGTAATTCGAAGATGTGGTCCGTGCAGGCCGCATCGATCAGAATCAGCGAAACCCCCGAGGCATCGAGCGCTCCCGGAACCGACAGAGGAATAATCTCGACCGGTCCGCCCTTCACCGCCTCTTCGGAAAAGATCGTCTGCAAGCCAAGGATTCGCAACGGGTCGGTAGCAACCAGACCCAGCTTCAGCGCCGCGCGAGATTTCTTGTCTGGCTTGTCTGTCATCGCCTGCGCAGCCTCTTCACTCAGCATCGTGCATTCAGTAGGCCGACCTTAGCGCTCCAGGGAATCGCCGCCCGCACCCGGACTACAGCTTCGGCAGAACGATTCCCTGCTGGTTCTGGTACTTGCCCTTACGGTCCGCGTAACTGGTCTCGCACATCTCGTCGGACTGGAAGAACAGTATCTGACACAGACCTTCATTGGCATAGACCTTGGCAGGCAGAGGCGTCGTGTTCGAAATCTCGAGCGTCACAAAGCCCTCCCACTCCGGTTCAAACGGTGTCACATTCACTATGATGCCGCACCGCGCATAAGTCGACTTGCCGACACAGATCGTCAGCACATCCCGAGGAATCTTGAAGTATTCGATCGACCGCGCCAAGGCAAACGAGTTCGGAGGCACGATCACGCTGTCCGCCACAACTGTTACAAAGGATCGCTCGTCAAAGGCTTTAGGGTCGATAATGGCACTGTTGACGTTGGTAAAGATCTTGAATTCGTCCGAGACCCTCAAGTCATACCCGTAGGAGGAAAGCCCATAGGAGATAACGCCCTCCCGGACCTGTTTTTCGCTGAACGGGGAGATCATGCCGTGGTCCGTCGCCTGGCGGCGAATCCAACGGTCGCTTTTAATAGCCACTGAAGTCCTTTTTCCCTTCGTATTGACAATTCGGTCTTCTAATTCTGGCAGAAGGGTGTAGATTAAGGGCAAATAGAAGCCCTTTACTCTTGCCTCATTAGATTCTTCATCTTACGGCAGCGTTCTTTCGTTGACAATCTCGTCCCGACTTTCTACCATCACGATACTAAAACCCGGTCAGTACCATTACTATTCTAAAATTACAGCCCAAGGACGGCGGCCCAGATGATTAAGCAGGATCTTATACAAAGGGTTGTTGAGCGTACCGGACTGCCACGGACAAAAGCAGAGTCTGCAGTAGACGCCATCTTCGACAGCATGAAGCAGACCCTCATCGCGGGCGACCGCATCGAACTGCGCGGCTTCGGCGTCTTCACCGTCAAGCCACGTAAAACCGGCATCGGCCGCAATCCCAGGACAGGCGCCGAAGTCACAATTGCTCCTGGCAAAGCAGTCCGCTTCAAGCCGGGCAAAGAGCTTCATCTGCTCGACTAGCTCCTTACTGCGCGCCGCTTCACATCAAATGCACCGCGTCTACGTCGACCACAAGGTTCCGGCGAGCAATACCCTGTGTCTCCGCGTGTGCCAGCATCGCTCGCAGCGTAGCCCCCAGCGCCTGCCGCCGCTCCGCCTTCAGCACAAAGTGGAAACGATAGATTCGCTTCAGCCGCACGATGGGAGCAGCCGCCGGCCCCAGCACCCGCACCTTGTCCAGCCTCGCCTGCTGAAACCATCGCCCCAGCGTCCCCGCCCATGCCGTAGCCTCCTCTAGCTTCTCGCTTTGAATCACCACGTTCGCCAGCACAGCAAACGGTGGATAGTGCATCCATCGCCGATAGTTCATCTCCTTGGCCACAAACCCCGGATAGTCGTGAGCCGCCGCAAACTGGATCGCATAGTGATCGGGATGATACGTCTGCACCAGCACCTTGCCCGGCAAATCCCCGCGTCCCGCCCTTCCCGACACCTGCGTCAGCAATTGGAACACCCGCTCCGCAGCGCGAAAGTCCGGCAGCCCGAGCTGAAAGTCCGCTCCCACCACGCCCACCAGCGTCACGCCGTGAATATCGTGTCCCTTTGCAATCATCTGCGTGCCCACGAGCAGATTGATCTCTCCGCCATGCAGCCGCGCCAGCAGCCGCTCCATGTCGCTGCGTCCGCGCACGGTGTCGCGATCCATCCGTCCAATCCGCGCCGCCGGAAACAACTCCTGCAGCCGTTCTTCGCCTTGCTGCGACCCTGCGCCGAGAAAATAAAGATGCTCGCTCTCGCACTTCGGACAGACCTTCGGCACCGCCCGTCGAAACCCGCAGTAGTGACACTCCAACCGCTGCCCCGGTTGCGCAATCGCATCGTCGTCGCTCACCTTCTTGTGATAGGTCATCGAGATAGCGCAGTTCTCGCACTCGATCTTTTCCCCGCAGCTGCGGCACATCACCACAGTCGAATATCCGCGCCGGTTCAGCAGTAAAATCACCTGCTCGCCGCGATCCAGCGTCAACTGCGTCTCCTCAATCAGCTTCCTGGAAAAGATGTGCTCCTGCCCGGTCTCGCGAAACTCCGCGCGCATGTCCACCAGCTCGACCGCCGGCAGCGGCCGTTTCATCACGCGCTCGCGAATCTCGACACGCGCATACCGTCCCTTGTCTGCATTCGCCCAGCTCTCGAGCGACGGCGTCGCCGACCCGAGCACCACCACAGCCTCATTCAGCTTGGCCCGCATCACCGCAACATCGCGCCCGTGATAGCGCGGCGTCTCCTCCTGCTTGTAACTCGAATCATGCTCCTCATCGACGATGACCAATCCCAGATTCACCATCGGCGCAAATACTGCCGACCGCGTCCCCACCACGATCCTCGCCTCGCCCCGCCGAATCCTGTGCCACTGTTCTGCGCGCTCATCCGGCGTCAACTGCGAATGCAGCAGCGCCACTTCGCCTTCAAACGCGGCGTACATCTGGGCCGCCATCGCCGGCGTCAGCCCAATCTCCGGAACCAGCAGCAGCGCCGACTTGCCGGCGTCCAAAGCGCGCCGCATCGCAGCAAAATAAACCGTAGTCTTGCCCGACCCGGTAATTCCATACAGCAGATGCGGCCTGAAACCACCTTTATCCATCGCCGCCGCAATCGTCCCCAGCGCCTCCATCTGCGCCTCATTCAGGGCATGTTCATGAGCATGTTTCTTCCCCTGCGCCGAAACGCCCCCGAGATGAAACTCCTCGGCCACCTCTTCAATCGCCACCAATCCACGCTTCACCAGCGTCACCAGCGTCGACACCGGCACCCCTGCACCCCTCAACGCGATCCGCAGATCAGTCACCCGCATTCGGCCGCCAACCGCCGCCAACTCCGCCATCACAGCCAGCCGATTTTCGTTCAACCGCGGCAACCTGGCTCCAGTTGTCAGTTCTCCGTTGTCCGTTGTCAGTTCCCGGTTCCCCGCCAGTAAATCAACTGCCGCTTTCTGAGAACTGACAACGGACACCTGAGAACCTCTGAGCACCGCCACCTTCTCCAGCCGCCTCGCATCACGCTCCTCGGCGGTAGCCTCCCGCGCCAGCCACTTCTTTCTAACCATTCCCTCGAGCAAACTTTTATTTGCGCCTGTAGCCGACCGCAGCGCCGACATCTTCGCCTGCTCCCCGCCTTCCAGATAGTTCAGGACCGCATACTCGCGATTCTGTTCCTCTGCCGTCAGCTTCGACCGGCGCGAAGAGCCCTTTGCCGCCCCTTCATACAGAACCTTCCGCCCCGCCTCCGCAATCCGATAAGAAAAATGTCGCTTCACCTCCGCCGCAAGAGGCAGCATTCCTCGCAGCACCTCGCCCAGCGGCGCGACATAGTACGAAGCGATCCACGCAGCCAGCTCCATCAACTCCGCGGGAAGTATCGCAGTCTCATCGAGCACCTGCTGCACCGGCTTGATCTTGAACTCCTCTGCCGGCGCATCCTCGTGCACCCGCACCACCACTCCCATCAGCTTCTGCCCGCTGAACGGGACCAGCACCCGCGCCCCAGCAACAGGAACCACACCGTTCACCGCATAGGTAAACGTCCGGTCCAGAGGCACAGGCAGAGCGACATCGCAAAACAAAGGCATCCCCACAGTTTAACCGGTAGGACAGAACACCGTGAGCCAAGCGGACGGTCACAGCGGCCACAACGATTCTCAACTCCGCTTCCGAAGGACCCAAAGCATGCCCGATGCCGCCATCCATGCCATCGCCGCAAGCCCCAACGTTCCCCAGGAGTTATGCCCCGGCAGAAACCGCCACAACACTACCGCGAACGCCGCCAGACCCACGGCGCCAAACGCCGCACCAAGCGCATCCAGCGCCGCCGCCTCACGGCCCCGCCGGCGGCCATCCCGCCCCATCTCCCGCTTCCTCTTCACCTCATGCTGTTCGATCAGCGTCGCACCCGCCGGAAAGATCGCCGGAAACGCCAAAAACAGACCGCCGATCACCGGCCCCCATCGTCGTGCAATCAGCCCGGCCGCAACGGTCACAGCCCCGCCCAGAACAAACCGCACCAGATGCTCACGAAAATTCGTCTGCCTGAGCGACGAAAAATTGGCTTCGACCCTCATGCCCTCACCGCAGCAACGTCCAGTACAGCCCGAGCGAAACTCCCAGCCACACCGGCGTCAGGACGAGCGTGATCGCCATCGTCGACCGCCGATAACGCACCAGCGCCTGACTCACCGCGTACGCATACACGCAGAAAGCAATCGCACCCAGCACCATCGATCGTGCTTCTGTCGCCGCATACTCCTTGCCATGATGCGCAATCGTCATCCCCACCGTCGCCAGCGCAATCGAAGGAGCCGCCCCAAAGAGACCTGCAAAACTCTTCGGTCGCAGAACATCGCCCAGCAGCGCAAATGCGCTGATCACCGCGCCGCCAATGAGAAACCTCAGGACAAACTCTTCCATTCGTCATGCCGCCCTAACCAATCGCCCGCAACGCGTCCGCTGCCTAGGATGCCTTCGCCTTCTTGATCAACGTCTCCGCCGTTGCGATGCCCTTACATCCCAGCAGCTTGTATTCTTTGCCCTCAAGCTGGTGATAGTTGACGAAAAAATCCTCCAGCTCGCGCAGGAATTGTTTTGGCAGATCATTCAACTTGCGAACGTTTGCATACATGTGATTCGCATCTGCGATCGCCACCAACCTGTCGTTGCGGATTCTCTTCTTCCCATCCACCTGCTCTCCTTCAATAACACCGATGAGCCGCGAGGGCACCAGCACACCAGGAAACGCTGGTTCATCCATCAACAGCAGCACATCGATCGGATCGCCGTCATCCGCCAGCGTCTTGGGAAGGAACCCGAAGTCATACGGAAAAACCATGCCCGCCGGCAACACCTTCTTCAGAGAAAAGATCTCCTGCTCCACATCGAAGGAAAACTTATTCCGGCTTCCCTTCGGCGTCTCGACAATCACCTGCAGCAACCCATCCTTCTTGCGCACCGGCTCCAACCGGGTTGGATCAACCAGATGCTTCGCGCTCTTCTTTGCCATGGCACTCCTTTATTAATAGACTGTTACAGCCTTAGAGCCGCCACTCCCCTCTCAGGTTGCACCACCAACCCTCGCGCGCTTTGAACACACGCGTTATCCTGCTTCCAACTATGAAGAAGAAAACCCTCCCCACGTTTCTGTCTCTTCTTCTTTTCCTCACCGCGTGCGATCCGCACCCTCAGCCCACGCCTGAGCCGCCTCCTCGTCCCCACGCCACAGCGTTCGCCGAACAACCTCCTGTTACACAGAACTTCGACTACTACCTTCTCAACCTCTCGTGGTCTCCGGAGTTCTGCCACTCGCACCCCAACGCAACCGAGTGCGCCCAACACTCGACTTTCGTCCTCCACGGCCTCTGGCCGCAGAACGAAAACGGTACTTATCCCGAGAACTGTTCAAACCAGCCCGGCCCACGCAATCCCGCCGCGTACCGCGACATCTACCCCGATCCCGGTCTCCTCGTGCACGAGTGGCGCACCCACGGCACCTGCTCCGGCCTCTCTTCCGATGCTTTCTTCGCTTTGGCTCGCAACGCCTTCCACTCCGTGGCCATTCCCCCGGCGCTTTCCCGAGTCGATCGCCAGATCTCCATGCCTCCAAGTCAGATTCTCGACCTCTTCACCGCCGCCAATCCCTCCATCCCCAGATCAAGCCTCGCTCTCTCCTGCGGCAACAACTACCTCACCGCCATCGAAGTCTGCCTTAACAAGAATGCCCAGCCCGCACCGTGCGGTCCCATCCGCTCCTGCCGCGCCAACACGGTGGGGATCACCCCTCCGTAGGGGTATCAAGAACGGCGTCGCATACTACTCGCAAACATCAGCATCAGATGATTTGCATACCGAGGATCTAGCGTAAAACGGCGGAAGGACAAAATTTAACTTTTTGCCGGAGCCTTCAATCCCATCTCCGCCATCACCATCTGCAGGTCCTTCCAGGCCTCGCTCTTCATCCGCGGATCACGCAGGAGAAACGCCGGATGATAGGTCACCGCCAGCTTCGCCCCGCGACAGCGATGCCATCGGCCGCGCAACGCGCTCAGTGACTGCTTTACCCCCAGCAGATACATCGCCGCGGTCGCACCGAGCGCCACCACCACCTGCGGCTGCACAACATCGATCTGCTGCAGCAGAAACTGGTCGCACGTGTTCGCCTCCACCGGCTCTGGAACGCGGTTCGCCGGCGGCCGGCATTTCACAATGTTGGCGATGTAGACCTGCTCGCGCTTCAGCCCCATCGCCTGGATCATGTTGTTCAACAGCTGGCCCGCCTTGCCGACGAAGGGAATGCCCGAGGTGTCCTCATCCGCGCCCGGACCTTCGCCGACAAACATCAGCCGCGCATTGGCATCGCCATCGCCAAAGACGATCGTACGCCGCCCCGCATAGGCCAGCGGACACCGCGTACAGTCCCCAATATCTTCTTTAATCGCCGCCAGAGCCTCGGCCTTGTTCGCAGGAGCCACTCGGCTCTCAGGCAAAGGCGCAAGATCATCGAAACTCACCAACGCCGCAATCGGAGGCTCCAGAAAGGCAGGTCTGCTCGGAACAGGAGCCGCTTCGAATTGCTCAACTACCGCCGCAGCTTCCGCCGGCACTGGCCCCGGGGGTTGAATCTCGGCGAACACCGGCTCGCCCCGACGATAAAAGTCATGGACTCCGATATCCCGAAGGTACTCCACATAAGCCCCCAGCTGCTGCTCTGCTTCTCCTGCCATGGCTCTATGGTATCGCTACTTAGTGCACCGGAAGATCGAGCACCGGCTCCACCACACGCTCCGGCAGAACAAACTTCACATGTCCCTGCTTGATTTCATCCTGTGCCACACGGCATGCCTTCATCGACTTGGCGACGATCAACGGCGAGGCGCCCGACTGCAGCTGTCGTGCCCGGCGAGCCGCGCCCTTAACCAAACTGTACTTGTTGTGGAATGCATTCTCGATCGTCATGCGTTTCACCCCCGTAGTCTGAAGTTATAACTCACCACAGCGAAAATGCACTATTTTTTTTTGATAGTGGATAACGGGTCCCTAATCCTGAAACGTGTTTAACGCTGCCCTCAACTTCGGCGAAGCGGCATCGGTTCTGCAGCTTGAAGCAATAGCTTGAACGCCATCTCTCACGCCGCGCTCGCACAACACAATCGCGCGCAGCTCTGTCACGGCCTGCTCCAGGACATCGTTCACCAAAGCATACTTGTAATCCTTTATCTGCTTCAACTCGCGCCTCGCCTCGGCCAGTCTTTGCTGAATCACCGCCTCGGGAACCGCTGCCTTGGAAGCCACCTCCTCTGCTACGGTTCGGTGGCGCAACCGCATCTCCAGAATCTCCGGGCTCGGCGGCATGATGAAGATCGACACTGCTTCCGGCAGCTTCTTCATCACCTGCACCGCACCTTGTACATCAATGTCCAGCAGCAAGTCCTTCTCTGCCTTCTTCGCATGGTCCAGCGCCGAGACCGCTGTTCCATAGTAGTCTTTGCCGAAGACCTCCGCCCACTCCAGAAAGGCTCCCGCCGCGATCATCCGTTCAAACTCGTCACGCGTGACGAAGTGATACTCGCGCCCATCCTCCTCTGACCCTCTGGGCGCTCGCGTCGTATACGAAATCGAAAAGTCCAGTCCTTCCACCAGCGTCCGAAGTTGACTCACCAGCGTCGACTTCCCCGAACCCGACGGCGCCGAAATAATAAAAAGAATTCCTGCCATGCGCCTCAATCACCTGTTTCAAATGTTCTTTGCCTTAGTCTAACAATCCGAAGAGATTCCTACTCCAGATTCTGGACCTGCTCGCGGCACTTTTCGATCTCGGCCTTCATCTCCAACCCCAGCTCCGTAATTCGCAAACTGTTCTCACCCGCGGCTCCACTGGTCTTCGACAACATCGTATTCGCCTCGCGATTCAGCTCCTGCAGCAGAAAGTCCAATCGTTTGCCCAGTTCGCCACCTTCGTCGAGCATCGCAACAAAGCGATCCACATGCGTCCGCAGCCGGACGATCTCTTCCTCAATATCGCTCTTCTCGGCGAGTACGGCAGCCTCCGTCAGCAATCTCTCCTCGCTGACCGCAACACCTTCGGTCAACTCAACCAGCCGGCTTCGCAGCCTGTCGAACTGCGCCTCCCGCACTCCATTCCTCAGCCCGGCCATCTCCTCGGCGAACTCTCGCAACCGCAACATCGAAGCACGCAACTCCGCCACCAGTGCCGCACCCTCCTGCGACCGCACCTCATTCAGCTTCTCCACCAAGGGAGCGATCTGCGAGAGCACGGCAACTTCGAGTCCAGCCACGTCGTCTGTTCCCACACCGCTCTCCGCCGTCATCATGCCGGGGATGCGCAGCATGGCGTTCAGGTCCGGCTCGTACGCCAGGCCGTTGGCCTCCGAGGCCTCCCGATACGCCTGCATATAAGCGCCCAGCAACCCGGCATT
>DATMPD010000272.1:0-4274 GCA_035567955.1 Edaphobacter sp. | reverse complement strand
GCCGTCGGTGCTGGTGGCGAGGCCGAGGCGGGAGGTGTGTTCGCCGATCTGCATCTTGCCGGTGTCGTCTTCGGCGCGGTAGAGGACGTAGATTTTGTTGTCGCGGACGATGGCGGCGGGGTTGAAGGTGTGGAGAGACTCCCAGTGGATGGGGGCTTTGGCGATGGGGTCGGTAAAGAGGGAGGCCTTGCTGGGGGTGATGACGGGGGCGTTGGTGGGGCGGGTGAATGGGCCTACTTGCCAGCTGGACGAGGTGGGTTTGGCTGCGGCCAGGAGGGCGATGCTTAGGAGTGTTGCGGAGAGCAGAGGCAATTTACTGGTTCGCATGAGGTTGCCAGTATCGTTCATTTTGAGTGGCCCGGTCATTCTCTCAATCGCCCGTACGCCTGCGTCGCGACGATTGAAGATTGCGGTCGTCCTTCGGACGATGCCCACATCTCAGAATCGAGATATGGGGCACCCGATTTTTTGGGGTGGTAGAGCTTAGAGCTCCATGGCGAACTGGTGGGAGGGTTCGTAGGTGGTGGGTTTGGGTTCGGTGGACAGGTCGAGGATGAGGCGCTCGAGGACGAGGAGTTTGTTGGCGGGGCTGCTGCGGAGTTCGAGGTCGGCGCGGGCTACGAGGCGGATGGCGCGGTTTAGTTCGCGGCGGGATTTGTAGCGACGGGCTTGTTTGATGAGGTCTTCGGCGGCGAAGGGAGGCATGCGGAAGCCCTGCCAGAGGACCTGCCAGATGGCTCGGGGGTCGCGTACGTTTTTTTCCGAGATGATGAGCATCTGGCGGAAGGTGCGGGCGAGCATGTAGAGATGGCCGATGGCGGCGTCTTCGCCTCCGTCGGAGGCGTTGAGGAGGCCGTGGAGGAGGAGGAGGGCGCGGGTGCGGTCGCGGAGAGAGATGGCGTCGGTGAGCTCGTAGAGGCTGCGCTGTTTGGCGGCGAGGACCATGGTTTCTACGTCGCCGAGGGTGACTCGGTTTTTGGTGAGGGGCGTGGTTTGTGGCTGAATGGTTCGATCGGTTTTGGCGGCGTTGAGTCCCTCGGGGTCCTTCGACTCTGCGCGTTGCGCTTCGCTCAGGATGACATTTTCATTTACGGATTGCTTTGCCGGGGCGGAGACGTAGAGGAGGAGTTTTTCGAACTCGCTGGAGATGAGCATCATGTCGGCTCCGAGGGCGTCAACTAGTTCGCGGGCGGCGTCGGGGTCGAACTTTACGTTGCGGGATTCGGCGGTGGCGGTGACCCATTTGATGGAGTCGTTCTCGTCGACGCGGGCTAGTTCGACGAAGCCGCACCAGTCGCCGAGGGTTTCGCGGATGCGCTCGTAGCGGTCTTTGTCCTGGTAGTCCATCTTGCGGAGGTCGGTGGGGATGCGGAGATGGTCGGCTACGAAGAGGATGAGGGCTTGCGGGTTGGGGGAGCGGAAGTAGGCGTCGATGGCGGCGAATTCTTCTTTTTTTGATCCGCGTCCGTAGAGGGTTTTCAGATTGCGGACGAAGAGGACCTGGAAGGGCGCCATGAGGGATGGGGTCTGGGCGCGGTCGAGGATCTCGAAGATGCTGGTTTCGGCGAGGTCGAGGTCGTGGAGGCTGAAGTCGCGGGTTTCTTCGGGGGCGAGGGTGGAGAGGATGGCTTTGCGGCAGCGATCGTAGAGGAAGACCTCGTCGCCTATGAGGACGTAGCCGGGCTTGATGGATGGTGTGGCGATTTCGGCGATGAAGCGGTCGGTGGAGGCGAAGCTGCGGAGTTGAATGGGCGACGGCATCAGAAGGACTCCAGCATATCGCTTACGATGGCGTGGGCGAACTCGCGGGCGATGCGCCGGACGGCGTAACCGTCCTCCTGGATGAAGCCGCTGAGGTCCTGGGTGGACTGGAACTGCTCGCGGTAGAGGATGGAGTCGTTGCGGTAGAGAATGTGGCCGTCATGGGCGGTGAGGAGGACTTTGGCGGTGATGGAGACGAGATAGCTAGAGGACTGGCCGGTGGTGGCGTCGTAGGTGAGGGGGGCGATGGTCTGGGTGAGGATGGTGCCGTGAAGAGTGGCGTCGGCGGAGTCGGAATCGGAGTTGAGAATGTGGTATTTAGTGCGGGTGTTGAGCTCACGGATGGTGGCCTTGGTGAAGGCCATTTCGGTGTGGAAGGCCTGGGCGTGGGTGACGAAGATGGGGACGGCGAGGGTACGGACGTCGGCGGGGATGTGGGTGGCAGAGCCAGCCTGATGGTAGCCGCATCCGGTGAGAAGAAGGATGAAGACGCTGATGAGGGCGCAGACGCTGGAGGAGTGAGGTGGGGCGGTGGAAGGGGCGGTGAAAGATACGGGGCGCATTCGACGTAATTTTATTGTCGCATTGATGGTGGGTGAGGGTGAGTGTTTGTCTTGAGGCGCAGGATTTGCATCGTATGGGCAGTAGGTGGAACGGAAGAACGAAAATTTAATGGGTTGAGGGCTTCCTATGTATCACCATGTAAAAAAGTTGATGTATACGGTAAATATTGGCGAGCCTGACGTTCTGTTCGGCAATATGTTGCTAGAGCAGTTTGGCGGGGCGAACGGGGAGCTGGCCGCTGCGATGCAGTACACGATTCAAGGGTGGAACTGTGTGGACGATCTGGGGCGGCGGGATCTGCTGATGGATATCGGGACGGAGGAGCTAAGCCATCTGGAGGTGGTTGGGGCGCTGATTCGGATGCATCTGAAGCCGCTGAAGACGAATCGAGAGGCTGCCGAGGCTGACCCGCTGGTGACGATTGCGGGCGGCGGCGGGGTGGCACTGTTCGATTCGATGGGAAATGCGTGGACGGCGAATTATCTGAAAGTTACGGGCGAGCTGGATGTGGATCTGCGCAGCAATATCGCTGCGGAGGCTCGGGCGAAGATTGTGTATGAGCGGTTGATCGACCATACGGAGGATCCGGGAACGATCGATACGCTGCAGTTCCTGATGACTCGCGAGATTACGCATATGAAGGCCTTTACTGCAGCGCTGGATAGCCTGGAGAAGGCGCCGTTCTCGATAGGGAGGCTGAAGCCTACGCCGGGCATTGTGGATGAGTACTTCAATGGATCGACGGGCGATGGCGACGAGGGCGACACCGATATGCGCGGGCCGTGGGAGTCTTCCTTTGGTCTGCATCTGGTGGACGCCAATATCGAGGCACCCGGCGGAGGCTTGTCGGTGCGGGATATCAACGGGAAGATCGCCGGTGAGGATCGCGGAAAGCAGGATGACGCGCAGAAAGCGACCACGTCCGTTGCGGATGAGGCGTTTGGGAAGAAGGGCGCTGGAAGCAGCAGGGCGGGTAATGGAAGGGTAGCGACGGTAAGGAGAGGCCGATGACTCTGGACCGGAGTGCCTTCGACTCGCTGCACTCGCTTAGGATGACACGGCTTATTTCGTTTTGATTATGTGCTCAAAAGGTAGAGGCAGCCACGGGCTGCCTCTACCTCGATGCTGGGTTAGAAGTTTACGCGGGGGAGGGTTGGCCTTCGCCGAAGCCGGGTTTGCGGCCGGGCTGTCCGGATTCGGGTTTGAGGATCTTCTGGGTTTCGCCGCCGTTGCCGGGGTCTACGCCGGAGAGAGCTGACTTGGTGGCTGGGAGTTCCTTGCCTTCGATGATGAGCTTGATCTCGTTGGCGTCCAGGGTTTCGCGCTCGAGCAGAGCGGCTGCCATGCGGTGCATGATGTCCTGGTTGGACTCGAGGATGGTGTAAGCGGACGTGTAGGCGGCGTCGACAAAGCAGCGAACCTCGGCATCGATCTGCTTGGCGGTGTCGTCGGAGAAGTCGCGATGCTGTGCGATCTCGCGACCGAGGAAGATCTGCTCTTCCTTCTTGCCGAAGGTCATCGGACCGAGTTTGCTCATGCCGAACTCGCAGACCATTTTGCGGGCTAGTTCGGTGGAGCGCTCGATGTCGCTGCCGGCGCCGGTGGTCATCTGCTTGAGGAAGATCTCCTCGGCGCAGCGGCCGCCCATGAGGGTGGCGAGGCGGGTTTCGAGATAGTCCTTGGTGACGGTGTGCTGGTCTTCCTCGGGGAGGTAGACGGTGACGCCGAGGGCCATGCCGCGCGGGATGATGGTGACCTTGTGGAGCGGGTCGGAGTGCTCGCGCAGGGCGGAGACGAGCGTGTGACCAGCCTCGTGATAGGCGGTGACGCGCTTCTCTTCGTCCGTTAAGAGCATGGATTTGCGCTCGGCGCCCATCATGACCTTGTCCTTCGCTACTTCGAAGTCGTACATGTGGACCGATTTACGGTTGTAGCGGGCGGCGGTGAGG
>DATMPD010000271.1:0-3533 GCA_035567955.1 Edaphobacter sp. | reverse complement strand
CCGCCTGAGTTGATGGGCCGTGTGGGCTCTACTTTTATGTCCATTGTTTTTGCCGCGCAGATCGCTGGTTTGGTGCTGTCGGGCGTGCTGACCCAGCATATTGGAGTGCGGCAGGTCTTTGCGCTCTGCGCTGTCATGCTGGTGATTTTGATGGCAGTCGGCAAGCTCTGGATGGAGCCAAAGAAAGCGGCCGTTTAGGCCAAGGGTTTCAGGCCATGGCCTGGCGGGCAGCTTCAAGGACCTTGCCAACCTCGGCCGGGCCGTGGGCGGTGGAGACGAATGCGGCTTCGTACTGGCTGGGCGGGAGCCAGACCCCGGCGTCGAGCATGGCGCGGTGGAAGCGTCCGAACGATACTGTGTCCGAGAGAGCTGCGCTGGTAAAGTCGGTGACGGGCTGATCCGTGAAGAACCAGGTGAACATGGAACCAACGCGATTTACCACCATGGGGATACCTACTTCTTTCGCGATTCGACCGACTCCTTCGGCGATGATTGCGGTGGTCTGCTCCAGGCTCGAATAGACCTCTTCCTGGTGGGCGATGAGGTGGCGCAGGGTGGCGATTCCTGCCGCCATGGCGAGCGGGTTGCCGCTCAGCGTTCCGGCCTGATAGACGGGCCCTAAAGGGGCGAGGAAGTCCATGATGTCGGCTCGTCCGCCGAAGGCGCCGCAGGGCAGGCCGCCACCGAGGATCTTGCCCAGGGTGGTCAGGTCGGGCTGGATGCCGTAGACCTGTTGCGCACCTCCGAGCGAGAGGCGGAAGCCGGTCATGACCTCGTCGAGGATCAGGAGTGCGCCGTGCTGCGCCGTAATCTGCCGCAGGCCTTGCAGGTAACCGGCCGCGGGGGGGATGGTTCCGGCGTTCCCGACGACCGGCTCTACGATGACGCAGGCGATTTCATCCGGCCTTGCGGCGAAGGCTGCGCGTACGGCGTTGAGGTCGTTGTAGGGGAGCGCGAGGGTGTGCATCGCTGTTTCCGCAGGGACACCGGCGGAGCCGGGAATCCCCAGGGTGGCCACGCCGCTGCCGGCCTTGACCAGCATGGCGTCAGAGTGGCCGTGGTAGCAGCCCTCGAATTTGATGACGAAGTTTCGCTTGGTGAAGCCGCGGGCCAGGCGGATCGCGGACATGCAGGCCTCGGTGCCAGAGCTGACGAAGCGGAGTTTTTCGACCGAGGGGAAGCAGCGCGTGACCAACTCGGCCAGGTCGGCCTCGGCGGCGATCGAAGCTCCGAAGCTCGCGCCCTTTGCTGCGGCCTGCTGGATGGCCTCAACGACGGGCGGAAAGGCGTGGCCGAGAACCATAGGCCCCCAGGAACCGAAGAAGTCCAGGTAACGATTGCCGTCGATGTCGAAGAGATAGGCGCCCTCGGCGTGGGTCACGAACGGAGGGTCGCCCCCTACGGCGCGAAAGGCTCGGACAGGCGAGTCGACGCCTCCGGGAAGGAATTTTTCAGCGCGGAACTGCAAGTGGCGGGAGCGAGTGAGGGTTCGGGACATGTCTTCAAGTATAGGAGGGGGAGAGAGAAGCGGTTCGCACGTAGCGCGAATACCCACATCTCAGAATCGAGATTATGGGGCACCCGATTGTGTGGCTTTAATCTAAGATGTGGGCACCGCCAAGGTGTCCGGTTCTGGACGACGAAGATCGCTAGTGGACAGTGCGAGTGGAGTGACCCGTGATATGTCACAGATAATACGAAACAAACTTCTTTAGACTTTGGCCGATGACGTGCTTTTGTGCAATTGAATTGCCATTACTTGTACCACGACGATGTGCTGGGTCAGGCGATTCGAGCCACTTTCAAGGAAGAGCGACCATGATGACGCTTATACAGGACGTTCACTACGCGCTGCGCCAGTTGCGCAAGACGCCGGGATTTACTGTTACAGTGCTGCTGACGCTGGCTCTGGGAATCGGCGCGAACGCCGCGATCTTTACGCTGGTGAATGCGGTGCTGCTGAAGAAGCTGCCGGTTGCCGATCCGAAGACACTGGTGCGGCTGGGCGACAACGACGACTGCTGCGTGACTGGCGGGACAAAGAACAGCGGGAACTATGGGATGTTCTCAACGGACACGTATGAGCAACTGAAGAAGAATCTGCCGGAGTTTGAGGAGTTGGCGGGGATTCAGGCGGGCTTTCATTTTCGTCCGGTGACGGTGCGGCGGGACGGGACGGGGGTTGAGCCGAAGAGTGTGATGGGGGAGTTCGTCTCGGGCAACTACTTCCGAACGTTCGGACTGAAGCCGGACAAGGGACGGTTGTTGGGAGAAGCGGACGACGCGCAGGGCGCTCCGATGACCGCGGTGATGAGTTATGACACGTGGCAGCGTGAGTATGCGGGCGACCCTTCGGTGATTGGGAGCACGTTCTGGGTGAACACCAAGGCGGTGACAGTGGTGGGGATTGCGCCGCAAGGATTTTACGGCGACCGGATGTCGAACACTCCGCCGGATTACTATCTGCCGATCGAGTCGATGCCGGTGCTGGCGGGCGTGGCGTATGTTCACGAGCCGAACTCAAGTTGGCTGTACATCGTCGGGCGGCTGAAGCCTGGCGTTCCGCAGGCTCCGCTGCAGGATAAGGTGAATGCGCTGCTGAAGCAGATTCTTGCGCACAGGTTTACGGCGTCGAAACGCGATCAGGAGATCCTGGCGAAGACTCATGCGACGCTGTCCCCGGGCGGAGCGGGGATTCAAGGGCTGCAGGACGAGTACGCGTCGCATCTGCGGCTGTTGATGTGGATCGCGGGGCTGGTGTTGCTGATTGCATGCGCGAATATTGCGAATCTGCTGCTGGTTCGGGGTATGGGACGGCGCGCGGAGATGTCGGTACGGACGGCGCTGGGGGCGATGCGGGGAAGAATCATTCGTCAGTTGCTGACGGAGAGCCTGGTGCTTTCGGTGATGGGCGGCCTGGCAGGGTTGGCGGTTGCTTATGCGGGTACCCGGATGCTGCTGTTGATGGCGTTTCCCGGGGACAAAAACGTTCCGATTCACGCCAGCCCATCGCTCGAGGTGATCGGGTTTGCGTTTGCGCTGTCGGTGGTGACGGGGATTCTGTTTGGTGTCGCGCCGGCGTGGATTACGGCGAGTGCGAACCCTGCGGATGCTTTGCGCAGCGGGACCCGGACGACGGCGACGGGGGCTTCCCTGCTACAGCGCGGGCTGGTGGTGCTGCAGGCGGCGCTGTCGCTGGTGCTTCTGGTGGGCGCGGGATTGTTTGCGCAGAGTCTGAACAAGCTTGAGCGCAAGGACCTGAAGCTGGACGCGAGGAACCGGTACATCGTCCATATCAACCCGCAGGCTGCGGGCTACTCGCAGACACAGGTGGAGGCGCTTTACCGGACGATCGAGGAGCGATTCCACATACTGCCGGGAGTGACAAAGGTCGGGATTGCGACATATACGCCGATGGAGGACAACAACTGGGGAACAGGGGTCGATGTCCAGGGACAGCCGCCCACCAATGGCGGGTTCGGGGCCTCGTTTGTGAAGGCAAATGCTGAGTTCTTCGATTCGGTGGGGACCCG
>DATMPD010000270.1:0-23226 GCA_035567955.1 Edaphobacter sp. | reverse complement strand
CTTCGCCCAGGCAGAGATAAGCAAACTTGAGGATGCCGAAATTGAAAGCATGGAGCGTAGCGAAGGGTTAGAGGCGCAGAAACGTCTTGCCGACGAAGCCCTGACCGACGCAGTCGCGACCCTTGAACGCGAGAGGGTGCGAGCGACTGAGACAATCGCACAAGACAAAACCCTGCTGGCTGAAGTTGAAGAAAAACGCAAAGCGGAACGCGCCGTGATCGGCGAGAGTGCGCTTTCGACCTACGACCGGATCGCAAAAGCCAAAGGAACTGCGGTGGCGGAGGCGTTGAATCAGAAGTGCATGGCCTGTCAGATGATGGTACGGCCGCAACGCTGGAACGACCTGCGCGACCGCAGCAACGAGGAGACCATGATGACGTGCGAAAGCTGCGGCCGGCTGCTGTACTACGATCCGGCGCGCGACTCGCCGCAGCGCAAGACCGTGCCGGTAGAGAGTATCGCGGCGTCCATCATCCGATCACTTTGAAGTAAGGATTCGTGGTTAGGAGAACGTTGAAGAGAATTTGTGTAGACATGGATGAGGTGATGGCGGACGCTCTGGGGGAGCATCTGCTGCGCTACAACCGGCATTTTGGCGAAGAGCTTACGCTCGAGGACCTGCAAGGGAAGTGGTTGTGGGAGGTAGTCTCATCAGATCGGCATGCCGTTCTCGAAGCATATCTGCGGTCTGAGGATTTCTTCGATGTCCTGGCAGTGATGCCGGAATCGCAACGGGTGTTGCAGCGGCTGCAGATGAACTACGAGGTCTTCATTGCGACCGCGGCGATGGAGGTTCCGACGTCGTTTCAGGCGAAGTACCGCTGGCTGGCGAAGCATTTTCCGTTTATCCCGGCATCGCACATCGTCTATTGCGGCGATAAGAGCATCCTGCGAGCGGACTATCTTATCGACGACAATCCCCGGCAGTTGCGGCGCTTCAAGGGCGAGGGCATACTGTACAGTTCGCCGCATAACATGGGCGTGACTGGGTATAAACGGGTCAACGACTGGCTTGAAGTCGAGCAGATGTTCCTGGGCTAGCGGCTCACGAGGTATGGTTTCGCGGTAGCTGTCTTCTATGCGGAAAGCTCTCCCTCGCTACGGTAGCGATGGCCTCCACGATCGCACGGTCTTCACCCGTGCGATAGGCGAGTTCGATATCGCTTCGAACGACGGCGCGGCGGAGACTCAGACACGCAACGTGAGGTGCAGCTATCTGTTTTACGCAAGCGGGTGCGATCGTAACACCCAGACCCGCGCCAATGAGACGCATGATCGTCAGCCATTGTGGAGCTTCCTGCACCACGTGGGGACGAAAGCCGTGTTCTTCGCAAAGCGAAACCGGCTTTTCATAGGCAAGGGCTCCCGCTGAGGGGGAGAAGAAGACGAAGGGCTCATTGCGAAGCTCTTTCGCTGAGATGATCTTGTATCTGGCGAGCGGGTGCTTCCTCGGAACAACGGCAATGAATGGTTCAGAGAAGAGCGACTCTATCTCCAGACCGTCTACGTGGCCGCTATCGCGCAGAAAGCCCGCGTCGAGTTCGCCCTTGAGAAGCTTTTGCACAACGGCGGAGGTGAACGACTCGTGTAGTTGCAGGTTCACCTTTGGGTAGAGTCTGCGATAGCGCCCGAGCATCGCTGGCAACGGAGTCAGCATTGCGGATCCGATGAACCCCACTCTCAGAAAGCCTTCTTCGCCGCGACCTACGCTGCGAGCCTCTTCCATGTCCTCCTCCACATTGCGGAGAGTTCGCCTTGCCCGCTCCAGGAAAACTTCTCCGGCGCTGGTAAGTTTTACCGCACGAGACGTCCTGAGGAAGAGTGGATAGCCAAGGATCTCTTCGAGCCTGCGAATCTGTTGCGAGAGTGGAGGCTGAGCGAGATGAAGGCGGAGCGCTGCGCGTCCGAAGTGCAGCTCCTCTGCCACTGCCACGAAGTAGCGGAGATGGCGGAGCTCGATGTCTCTATCCATACCTAAAAGATCATAATGCGAATGAACAAGATATTGGACGTATCGGCTGTAGAGGCTTAGGTTTTTCTCAGAGGTGAACTGACCATGACTGGATCCCTGCTCCAGATACCCTTATCCCGAGAGGCTATCGTGACCTCAGAGATTGCATTTCGGCTCTTTCAACACGGCGATGCCGACGCCTTTCGTGAGCTAAACGAAGCATGGATCGCGCGCTACTTCCGCCTCGAAGAACAAGATCATATCCAGCTTCGAGATCCGGAGCACAACATCCTTCGGCCCGGTGGACAGATTGCGATGGCGGTAGCGGGCGAGGAGAAGGTTGGGTGCTGTGCGCTGATCTTTGTCAGGCCTGGCGTGTTTGAACTTGCAAAAATGGCTGTTTCAGAGAGCTATCGTGGACATGGAATTGGCCGCAAATTGCTCGAGTACACCATCGCGCAAGCTAAGGCGCTAGGGGCGCACACGCTAGAGCTTGCAAGCAATAAGAAGCTGGCCAATGCGGTTCATCTGTATGAATCGGTTGGATTCCGCCATCTGCCTCCGGAACGGGTAGAGCCTTCTCCGTATGCCCGCGCCAATGTCTTTATGGAATTGCACTTGTCTCCCGGCGAAGAGATTTCAGGCATACAAGGCTGATTCAAAGCGTTGCAGCGCCGCTTCGGACCAGGCGTGGGTTGTTTTGCGCCATGTGTCTCCCCGCTCTTCGCGGAAGTTAGGAAAGTCCATGCGACAGTAACCGCAGCGCGCCTGAAAGTCGAAGAGCGCCTGTGCGGTTCCATCGAGATACAACACGGCCTGCAGTCCGTCGCGCGACCATTCGACGGAGGCGATGCGTTGCGGCTCAGGTCGGTGGTGTTCGGCGTCGCTTTTAGCAAGCGCAGCTACGTTGTAGATGAGCATGGCATCGAGGATGCTGTGTTCGTGAACCTCCTGCGAACGATCGCAGGCGTAAAAATAGCCTGCGACGCCTTCGTCCTCGAAGACGACCGTCCAGGGAACAGCGGTGGAGTTGGAAGAGAGAAAGGCGCGGCCAGGGATAAAGGAAAGCGACTGCATATCTCTCACGATACACTCGAAGATGTGACTGCCGCACGCTCCAAGCGGCGTAGTTCCATGATAAGAGGCGGCTAGGTCGCGAGAGGACAGCCGAATGCTGGATAAGAATAAATGACGCATAAAGGTCGGCGATTCGGCGCATGAAGTTTCCCCGCATCAAGATCGGTCGGCCTCAGCGACTGGCTGCGTTGCTCCTGCTATTTTTTTTGGCAGAGTGCCTGTGGGTGGTCAACCGGCAGCAGCTTTCACAACAGGACTACCGCTACGCCGAGTGTGGGCGCGAGATGTGGGAGCGGCCTTCGCCGCTGGCCGGCTACTTTACGACCTGCGGCAACCTGAACGGCGACGGCACCTTCGCCTACCGGGTCGCGGGGGCTCCCCTGACCGTACAGCGACTGGTTCTGCTCAGCGCGGATAAACTGCGCAGGCCGGAGAACAGGTTGTATGCCGAGGGCACGCTCCATGGTTCGATGTGGGAAACGCGCCACGAACTGTTCAGTGTGAAGTACCTGCTGCACCTGCCGTTTGTCTTCTTTGCAATCTGGCTGGGAGGCGGGCTGTGGTGGGTCTCGCGGCGACTGTTTGGCAACGAGGGCGGCTTTTTTGCGCTGGGACTGTACTGCTTCTGTCCGCCCGTCGTGCGGTCCGCCGTTACCCCGAACAACGATGTGCTGGCGATGTGGGGACTCTACGGATTGGTCTATGCCGCTATGGGCGTGGCTCACGCCATGCAGGGCCCCCGAAGCAAATGGAAGCCTCGCATCGCGCTGATGACGATAGCTTTGGGGTTGACGGCTACGGCACACCTGCTTGCCGCCATGATCGGCTTTGTCATGGCGATGGTGTGGATGATGTATCTGTCCGAGCGCCGGCGCAGCTACGTAATGCAGATCCTGGTCTTCTCCGCGGGCGGCGCGCTGGCGATTCTTTTCGCGTTCTACGCATTCCGACTCGCGCCTTTCAGCTACGTGTTCACAGGCGGTGGCGCACGGTTCTGGTTTGCGCTGGATGGAGCACGCCGCTTCTTTCTGAACATGGCGAATGGCCCAATTGCAGTGGCCACGCTCGTGGCGTTGCTGCTTTATGTCGCAGTGCGGCGCTGCCGCTACTTCGGCAATACCGCACCGCTGGTGATGGTCTTGCTTCTCTTCCCGCTGGTTACGACGCAGACGGTGTCGAAGCCTTGGCTGTGGGCGCTTCCGTTTCTCTTTACCTTTGTGGGAGGAGTGTTCGCCGATGCGCTGGAGACGCGACAGCGCAGGTTGTTTCTTGGTCTGTCCGGGGCGATCGTGCTGACCCAGGCCATACTCTGCCTGGCGCTGTTGCCGGAGATCGCACGATAGGCCAAGCGGCGTTCGCGGTATGCGGATCGGCGCGGTTTTCTCGAATTTGCAGCAGATTCCTGCATAATAAGTCGTCACCCCTGTGAAAACGAGTTTTGCCTTGAAGGATGGTCCGCCCGTAATGATGAAAGTTTCTGTTCGCTCTGCATGCACTGCATGTGCTCTTACTATTCTTCTGCTTGTAAGTGGATGTCACCGGCACCGCAAGTCGAAGTCGGCGCCCAACACGGATGCCTACTCCGACAAGTTGCACAACCTGGTGGAGAAGAAAGCGCTACCGCCGGAGAAGGTCGATACATCGAAGGTACCGAATCTGCGGTGGCCGAACTTTTCCGACTACGAATCCTACGTCGCAACCTTCTATGACGACCGCAACTACGAGGTGGCCTGGACTCGCGACGGCGCGCCAACTCCATCGGCGAACGCGTTTATGCAACAGTTCAGCAATGCCGCATCGAAGGGCCTGATCCCCGAAGACTACGACGCCTCGCGTTGGGCCGACCGTGTGCAGGCGCTCAGTAGCAAGTCCCCGGATGCGATTTCGCTCTTCGATGTTGCGATGACGGTGAATGTGATGCGCTACATCTCGGATCTGCGAATTGGACGCGTGAACCCGTCGCACTTCAACTTCGAAGTTCCTGTGCAGGAAAAGAAGTACGATCTGGCGGAGTTCGTCTCCGACAACGCCGTGGATGCGACCGACGTGCCGAAGCTGATTACCAGCGTCGAGCCGGACTCGGACGAATACAGGAAGACGGAACAAGCATTGGCGCACTATCTCGACCTGGCAAAAGAGCAGGAGCAGGAAGATGCGGATCCATTGCCGGTGCCGACGAAGACCGTCTCGGTCGGTGAGACGTATCCGGCAGTCGATGCTCTGCTGACGCGATTGCAACTGGAAGGCGATGCTGCCGACGACGTTACGCTTACCCCGTCCAGCTCGACGTTGAATTCCGCATTGTCGGAGGCGGTGAAGAGCTATCAGCATCGGCACGGCATCGCAGAAGACGGCAGGGTGACCCCTCAGACAATCAAGTCCCTGAATGTTCCCTTAACGAGTCGCGTGGCCCAATTGCAGAACTCGCTCGAGCGCTGGCGCTGGCTCCCCGAACCGTACCTTCATGCACGGTTGATGGTGAATCTGCCGGAGTTTGTCCTGCGCGGCTACGATCCGGACCACAAGCTGGACTTCACCATGCGCGTTGTGGTCGGGCAGGTGATGGGACAGCATGAGACACCCGTGTTCACTCACATGATGAAGTACCTCGTCTTCCGTCCCTACTGGAACGTGCCGGTTGATATTGCGCGCAAAGAGCTGGTGCCACACATGGCTGCGAACCATGGCTATCTGGCGAGCAAGAACTTCGAGGTGACCAACAATAAAGGCGTCGTGCAGACCGACTACACCGCAAAGCAGGTGGCGCAGGGTGCGGTGATGGTACGGGAGAAGCCGGGGCCGAAGAACTCCTTGGGCCTGGTGAAGTTTATCTTCCCCAACCAGTACGACATCTATCTCCACTCGACGCCTGCGGTCTCGTTGTTCGAGCGGTCGCGCCGAGATTTCAGCCATGGATGCATTCGTGTGCAGAAGCCGGTCGATCTCGCCGTGTGGGTGCTCCAGGGGCAGGGCGACTGGGATGAGGACAAGGTACAGGAGGCGATGAACGACGGCCCGGATAACAAGACCGTTAGCCTGAAGACGCCGCTGCCGATTGTGATCTTTTATCTGACAGCGATCGCCTCGGAAGATGGGCACACACACTTCTTCGACGACATCTACGGCTATGACGCCGAGATGCAGAAGGTCTTCGCCAAGGGGCCGCCGTACCCGGTCAAGCCGCAGCCGATTGTGCCCAAAACCAAAGCTGGAGACACTGCCTGAGGAGGAGGTACACTGCTGTCGTGAAAAAACAGGAATTCAATCCCAGGGTCGATGCCTACATCGCGAAGTCGCAGCCTTTCGCGCAACCAATCCTGATCCACGTCCGCGAACTCGTCCACAAAGCCTGCCCCGATATTGAGGAAGAGATCAAATGGAGCATGCCTTCCTTTGTGTTGCGCGGCGTAATCCTCGGTCACATGGCCGGTTTCAAGCAGCACTGTGCCGTTGACTTCTGGGGTCCGGAGATGCGCGCAATTCTGAAGGACGACGGATTCCTCTCGGAGAGCGGAATGGGATCGCTGGGCAAGATCGCGAGCCTTAAAGATTTACCTTCGGACAAGAAAATGCTCGACTACTACCGGCGGGCGGCTGGATTCATCGCCAGCGGACAGCGCACCAAATCCTATAGTCGACCCAAGAGCACACCGAAGCCTGCTCCGGAGGTTCCCGCAGAGCTGGCCGCAGCGCTCAAAAAGAACAAAGCAGCCGCGAAGGTCTTTGCAGATTTCACTGCTTCCTGCCAGCGTGAATACGTCGACTGGATCACCGAGGCGAAGCGGGCGGAGACCAGGGAAAAGAGGGTGACGCAAGCGGTGGAGTGGATCGCCGAAGGCAAGCAGCGTAACTGGAAGTATCAGAACTGCTGAGGTGTTACTCGGGCTTCGTGGGAGCGCCAGGCGCGGCCTTGTTGAGTCGCCGCGCGAATTCTAAAAACACCAACGCGGCGGGCGAGTAACCACTGGGGTCGGCCTGGGTGAAATCGCCGGTCAGAGGGTCCATCTGCTGGCGGAACTCGGTGTGGCGGCTGATAGCCTCGCACCATTGCTGCATCATATGATTCAACTCGGCCTGCTTGCCGTAGTAGGGCATCCAGCGTGGAGCACGCAGCGCGGTGAGAGCCTGGCTCGCTCCGCCCCAGCTGTTGCGCGGAATCGGACGGACAAAGGTCGGGTCGTCCATGGCGATCGACGTCAGAGGGTAGGGCGCCCAGAAAGCCTTGGGATTGTGGATCTGGCGTGTCCAGACGGCGTCGAAGATAGCTTTGTCCCTCGCGTCGTCGCGCTTCAGCACATGTTCGCCGAGCACGCGGCTGTTCACATCGGAGCGGACGCGGACGAAGTTGTTCTGCGCGTCGAGATCGTAGAAAGCGGCGTCTTTGGGGTCGTAGAGTCTTTCTAGGATCAATTGGCGGATTTTCTCTGCGTCGTCACGCCAGCGGCTGGCGTCGTCGCCCTTACCCAACGCATGGGCCATGTGGGCCAGGGCCATGCGCCCGCCGTAGACCGTGGCGGAGAGATCCGGACACAGACGCGGCATGGTCGTGAGCGGCGGGCATTTGCGCGCGTCGGCGTCCGGGCAGCGGTTGGGAATGCCGACCCAGCGGGGGCTGTTATCGTGGCCCGTGTCGTAGGTGCAGAAGCCTTCAACCAGGCCGGTCTTACGGGTATCGCGGTACTCGCGGAGCCAGGTGTCCCAGCGGCTGCAGGCGGTGTAGGCGGTAACGAGCAATTCGTCGTCCCCGGTGAGCTGCGAAAGCTCCCAGGCTGTCGCAGCGATGGGCACCACCATCTGGATCTGGCCATAACCGACGTCGGACATCTTGATAGCCGCAGGGATTTGACCAGCAGATTCATGGCCGATGGGCCGTTGCAGGGCGAAGAAGGCCATGTGATTGTTGCGGGCGATCTGCACGGGCGTAGGTGCGCCTTCAAGCGTGGTGAGGTAGGGCGCAAGCGTACCGAAGACGAGGCCTTCATGAGGTCCGCACTCCTGCCAGATTCCCGGGTAGACGCTGCCTTCCACCAGCACAGGATGGTCGTAGTGAGGAACCGTTTTTACGTTTCCGGCGAGTACTGCGAGCGCTGCATCCCACGTCTTCTGCCAGCGGGAATCATTTCCGGGAGATCCCGAAGGCGCCGCCGCCCAGGCCTCAGCATCGGCGCGCAACGGCAGCAATGCTGTACCCGTGGCGAGAGCGGTAAACTTCAGGAAATCCCTCCTGTTTCTCTGTCCGAAGAGTCTTCCCTCAGCATGCGGGATGGATTTGTTTCGCCGCATCGTCGAGATCAGTGTAGTACCTGAAGCTCGACGAGATAGACTTGCAGCGATGGCTTCTACCTTCAACTCAGAAAACACAGACGGCGACCAGACGCAGCGGATTCCTTCGCCGGATGCGAAGCTGGACGCCGTTGTCTTCCGGCGAAAGTTGATGAGCTGGTATAAGAGCCACGCGCGCGAGTTGCCCTGGCGGGGAGTGAGCGACCCCTACCGTACCTGGCTCTCCGAGGTGATGCTGCAGCAGACACGCGTCGCGGCTGTCATCGAGCACTATGCAAATTTTCTGCGAAAGTTTCCAACCATACTCGCTCTGGCCCTGGCACCCGAGTCGGACGTGCTTGCGACCTGGTCGGGCCTCGGCTACTACCGGCGCGCACGCATGATGCACAAGACGGCCCAGTTCCTTATTCGCGAGCGTGGTGGTGTGCTGCCGAGCACCGCGGCCGAACTGCGCACCTTACCGGGAATAGGCGAATATACCAGCGCCGCCATCGCCAGTATCGCCTTCGGAGAGAGCATCGCCGTGGTCGACGGCAACGTAGAGCGGGTGCTGTTGCGGCTGACCGGCATGCCCGGAGTCAAAACAGCGGCAGCGCGCGCCTTCGTGCAGCGAAAGGCGAGTGTTCTGGTGCCGAAGCGTCGTATCGGCGAAGGAACTAACGCCGCCGGCGATCACAATCAGGCGATGATGGAACTGGGTGCGATGCTTTGCCTGCCGCGAAATCCTCTTTGTCTGCACTGCCCGGTCTACTCGATGTGCAAGACGCGCGGGGAGCACCGTACTCCGCCACGCGCGCTGCCGCTGAGCCGGCCGGCGGCCTATCTTCTGAGCCTGCGCAAACGCGGCACAGTAACGGAGGTTCTATTGCAGCTTCGCGCGGACGATGCCAGCCTTATGCCGGGCATGTACGAACTTCCTCCGTTGCCGCTTGATGGGGTACAAGGACGCGAGCCTCTCTTGCGTCTGCGTCATGCAATTACGAACACTAACTACTACGTGCAGGTCTTTGCCGCGCACGGTCCGGACGACAGTGGGCTACGCCGCGCCGTCCCTGCAGCAAACAGTGACCTGCACTGGGTCCTGACCACCCGCCTCGGCTCCTTGCCGCTGACCGGACTGGCGCGCAAGGCGCTGCAGCGCTTGGATGTGATGGCAGTGAATCTGCCGAAGCTTCCGGTTTCAAATGCCGATTGAGTCGGTTCTTCGACGCTCCGTAGACGCGGATCCACGGCACGCACACAGTGCGTATAACAATTTGTTCACCAAGCGCTACTGCATTCGCTCCGAGTTCTTTCTCGCGGCCGCTGTCGAAGGCAACACCGCCGCCGGTATATCCCGAACTTTGGTATTGCCCAGATGGACTGGCCGTGAACTATTACCCAGTTGCAGCATCAGAGGATGTTGCAGCGTCACAATCACCGCTGTGGCAGGCGTTTTTCCAGTGCAGAGATAGCTGTGAACCGTGTTCGCATCGAAGTAGATCGCGTCGCCCGCCTCGACGTGATGTGTGACCTCGCCATGGCGGACGTCGAGCGTTCCCGAGAGCAGATAAAGAAACTCGCAGCCGGTATGCTGGTGTGCGCGGGGCACACGGCCCTCCTTGACCGGGAGAAACTCCGCGAAGTAGGGATCGAGTTGCCGGTCGGGAACGTGATAGCCCAGACTTTCAAAGAAGTACGAGGGATCATCGGCGCCGGTCTGCGGCAGGCGCACGCGCTCGTCCCGTCGATGCACTCGAAACAGCGTCCGCGGCTCCGGTTCAAAAAAGTAGCTTAGATCTTTGGAGAACACCATGGCGATGCGTGCCAGGTTTCGTAACGTGGGCACAACCCGCCCCGTCTCCAGTTGCGAAAGAAAGCTGGCAGAAAGGCCGGTGTGACGTCCAAGCTCCACCAGCCCCATAGATTTCTTCAACCGCAGATGTTTGATGCGTTCGCCTATTCGCTTTTCGGCGATAAATGACTCGGCAGCCTCGCCGTCAACGTGGACGTTGCGATGCCCGTTCGATCCATCGCTGGAGAGAGTGTCCGGAAGGGGGGATAGGGGGTCAGAAGAAACAGAGGCCGTTGGGGAGATGGTATTTTTGGTCATATGGGTTGTTTTGCTAGACCAACAGATGTTGAACTCAGATCAAAAGTTGTACCAAACACCGTGCTCTTTGGGTTGGATGCTTCTTTTCGATCCTCGCGAACTAGAGTTTTTCACAGGCCCCCCGTCGGATGCTCCGTATGATCTCCGCCATATGATTAAAAATCGATGAAGTTTTCTCTTATCAACTGCCATCTCCGTCCCCGGAGATGGTTGCCGGCGACTGCGGCTGCGCTTCTGATCCTCCTGGCTGCTGGTTGCGCCAGCCCCGGCCCGCCTCAACCGCCGTCGCTGAATCTGCCTGAAGTGGTAAAGGACCTCACCGCCGAACGGATCGGCGATGTAGTCCATCTGCACTGGACCACGCCGGAGATGTCGACCGACCACATCGACGTCAAAGGCACAATGACCGCAGAGATTTGTCGCATTACGGTGACGACTCCCGCCCCACAGACACCCGCGTGCGTCCCCATTCCCCGATCGCCGGTACAGCCCGGACCATCCCAAGCGGCGGAGGCGTTGCCTTCAGCCCTGATCGTCGATCCCGCGGCTCTTCTGGCCTACCGGGTTCAGATCTTCAACGCCAAGGGCCACTCCGCCGGTCTTTCGCCCGAGGCCTTCGCCGCTGCGGGCACCGCTCCTCCACCGGTCGAACAACTCCGTGTCTCGGCCACCCCCGACGGCGCCCTGCTCGAGTGGCAACAGACAAGCCCTCCCGCGGCAGTAGAACTCGACCGCCTCCCTGTCAGTTCAGATGGAGTCGTCATGAAGCCGCCTCCACGCAAAGCTCCTTCAAAACCGTCTTCCAGGGTTACGACTAAAAAGCCCCCATCCGACCACCCAAAACCGCCCCCTGCCTCCGCCCCCAAGCCCCTTCAAATGACCCCAACCGCTCCCGCCGAAGTGAAACTGCGGACACCGAACCAGCCTGCAGATCAAGGTGGAACCATCGACCACACCGCCCAAATGGGCGAAACCTACCAATACACCGCCCAACGGGTTCGCTCCGTAACTCTCGGCAATCACGCTTTGGAGCTGCGCAGCCCCGCGTCGTCGCCGGTAACGATTGCAATGCGCGACACCTTTCCCCCACATCCTCCTTCGGGGCTCGAAGCCGTTCCGGGAGGCGCCACGGCAGCCGATCGTTCCATCGATCTCTCATGGACTCCCGACACGGATGCGGACTTGGCCGGATATTTTGTGTATCGTCAAGAAGTTGACCCAAAAGGCGTAGTCACGGGTACAGTGACGCGCCTCAACACAACCCCGGTCGTCGGTCCTGCCTACCGCGACCAAACCGCTTTGGCTGGTCATCGTTACGCCTATCGCGTCACTGCCGTCGATACGGCAGGAAACGAAAGTGCGCCCAGCGCCGACCTCCAGGAAACCCTGAGGGAGCAATAGCAATGCGTTACTGCAAGTATTTGTCGTCTGAAAATGGTGCAAGCCTGTCGCGCTATGCTCTGGTGGAAAAGCGCAACGGAGTCCTTTGGGCGACGCTCCCCATGCAGGCCCCGCAAGAGGACCTCTCCGCCCGCATCCTCGGCGGCCTGCCCGTCCCGACCCTCGCCGTCAACTTCGAGCCTGTTCCCCTCTCCGACCTGAATCTGCTCCCCCCGGTCACCCCGTCGAAGATTCTCTGCGTCGGCCGCAACTACCGGGACCACGCCGCAGAACTGGGCAACGAAGTCCCCAAAGAGCCTCTGCTCTTCCTCAAGCCGCCTTCCTCACTGCTTGCTCCCAAAGGCGCTGTTCGCCTTCCCGCAATCTCGACTCGCGTCGACTACGAGGGCGAGCTCGGTATCGTCATCGCCCGCCGTTGCCACAAGATAGGCCCCGACGAGGATGTTCGCCCCTACATTCGAGGCTACGTCTGCGTCAACGACGTCACCGCCCGCGACATTCAAAAGTCGGACGGCCAGTGGACCCGCGGCAAGGGCTTCGACACCTTCTGCCCGGTCGGCCCCATCGTCTCCGACGAGATCGACCCCGCAGGCGGCCCGCCCGTTACCGTCATCACGCGGCTCAACGGAACCGTGAAACAACAGGCCTCCACCCGCGACCTCATCTTTCCCATCGCCGAGCTGCTCCGCTACATCACCGCCACCATGACCCTTGAGCCCGGCGACCTGATTCCCACCGGCACCCCCGCGGGAGTAGGAGCCGTTAAGGCCGGCGACCGCATCCAAGTAGAGATCGATGGCCTGGGCGTTCTCGAAAATGAATTCGCAGCCGAGTGACACTCGGTGCCGATACTGGTGCTCAGCGCAATCGATCAGAGATTGATAAAATCTATACGAACAGCGAAGGAGCACATCCATGGCACCGTTACTCGAACAGCTTCGTGCATACACCACCGTCGTCTCGGACACCGGCGACTTCAACGCGATCAAGCAGTTTCGACCGCAGGACGCCACCACGAACCCCTCGCTCATCGCAGCCGCTGCAGAGAAGTCTGACTATGCGTCCGTAGTCGATGACGTGCTAAAGCAGGTTCGCAAAGATGCCGGTCCCGCCGCCTCGGACAAGGAAGTCGCTGCAAAGGCCTTCCGGCCCCTGGAAGTTGCTTTCGGTCTCAAGATACTCGAGATCATCCCCGGCCGTGTCTCCACCGAGGTCGACGCCCGCCTCTCCTACGATATCGACAAGTCCATAGCCGAAGCCCGCGAAATCATCGCTCTGTACGACAAAGCCGGCGTCTCTCGCGATCGCATTCTCGTCAAGCTGGCCTCCACCTGGGAGGGCATCCGCGCCGCGGAGATCCTCGAGAAGGAGGGGATCCACTGCAACATGACCCTCCTCTTTGGCATCCATCAGGCCGTCGCGGCCGCCGAGGCTCACGCGACTCTCATCTCGCCCTTCGTCGGCCGCATCCTTGACTGGTACAAGAAAGACACCGGCAAGGACTACAAGGGAGCAGACGATCCAGGCGTCCAGTCCGTCACGACAATTTACAACTACTACAAGAAGTTCGGCTACAAGACCGTTGTCATGGGCGCGAGCTTCCGCAACATCGGCGAGATTACAGAACTCGCTGGCTGCGACCTGCTTACCATCGCGCCGAAGCTGCTCGAAGAGCTCGAAACCACAGAAGGCACGCTCCCTCGCAAGCTCGATCCTGCCAAGGCCCAGACGATGGACATCCAGAAGATCCCCATGGACAAAGCCACCTTCGACAAGATGCACGCGGCCGACCGCATGGCCACCGACAAGTTGAAAGAGGGAATCGATGGCTTCTCGAAGGCCATCGTCGATCTCGAAGTCGTCCTCGAAAAACGTCTCAGTGCTATCTCTGAGCCTGCCGGCGCCGCCCGCTGATCCCCACACGATTGCTTCAAGCACTGCTTAGCCGTTCCTTCCATGGAACGGCTAAGTTTTTGCTGAGAATCTAATCCGGGCCATCTGGTCGGGGCGCGCTGAGGCCATAGCGGGCAGCCGAGTGCTTGCGTGAGAGGTGGGGGCCAAACACCTTACAAACTGCATCGCCTTTGTCGCAATCTTTCGATGTCGATCAGGCAACCATTCTCGCTTATCCGCCAGCTAGTCTCACCATTCGCAGCGCAACTTCTCAGCCGCGACGCTTCTCTAATTAAGAGAGAGGTGAACTTATGCGTAGATTGAAATTTCTCGCTTTGACCGCCATCGCGGGTCTAGGCATTGCCGCATGTGCTCCCCGAGCCCAGGCCCAGATCAGCGTCGGCATCGGTGTCGCGCCCGCTTGCCCGTACGGTTATTACGATGTGGCGCCGTACCGTTGCGCTCCCTACGGTTATTACGGCCCTGAGTGGTTTTCCAATGGCGTCTTTATCGGCGCCGGCCCGTGGTTTCACGGCCCCGAACACTTCCATGGCTATGTCGACAATCACTATCATCCGGATCATGGCTACCACGGCGAATACCCGCATAATGGAGACAGACCGCATGACGGCTGGCATGGTTCCCCCGAGCACTTCCACGGAAATGAGATGCGCGATGGCCACGGTCACGAAGAACATCGCTAACGATGTTCGGTCCAACATAGACTCGCCCGCCTAGCACCTGTCTAGGCAGTCAAGCGCAACAAGAATGGGCAGAAGTCGACTCGACTCTGCCCATTCAGTATTCGCACTTCACGATCTGGACGTTGGTCAGATCGTTTGTGAATGCCTATCCCTGGCCGCCCGCGATCGCCACCTTCGTTGAATCCCCTACGTTGGCCTTCAGATTTGTCCCAATCTTGGGAGGAAACTCCGGTCCTTGCTTCAAGGCATACATGCGTTGATCCGCAATCCTGAGCAGCTTGATCGAATCGTTGGCGTCATCAGGATAGACGGCTACACCCAGGCTCGCCGACACGATCATCGACTGACCCTCGACCAGAATCGGCTTCTCCATAGCACTTCGGACTGCCTCCACAAAGTGATCAGCCGACTGGCCCTCCCCCAGATCTGTGGCAACGATGATGAACTCGTCGCCGCCCAGCCGTGCCAGCGTATCGGAGGCCCGAACACTCTTCCGCAGGTGGCTGGACACCTCGCGCAACACCTGGTCTCCGGCCTGATGCCCCATCGTGTCGTTGATCATCTTGAATCCGTTCAGATCCAGGATCAACAGCGCGAGCCGGCTGCGAACGCGGTCCGCGCGCTCAATCGCAAGAGAGAGCCGGTCCGCGAACAGTCGCCGGTTCGGCAGGCCGGTCAACTCGTCATGCAGCGCGAGCCACTCGTTGCTCGAAACCTGTTCCTCCAGCATCACCAGAATCATGCCGATCGAGATCAACGACTTCTGCATATTCCAGATGTGCGATGCAATCTCGGCGTAGGCGCGGTACCTCACGATCCACGGATGCACCAGCAGGCACAAAGCCCAGATCGTAAAGCCGGTCACAATCGCTAGTTTGCCCGTGCTGTTACGCGCCAGACGGCGCTGGAAGTTGGCTGCGGCAATCGAGTACACGCAACACAGACTCCAGTACACCGCCTCCCGGTAATCGCCCCGGTGGATCAGGTACCCCATCGCCAGCCAGCCGCAGACGTGCAGTATCGCGAACTGTGAATCATGACGCAGGTAGAGCGAACTGGCCACGCCGATTACCAGACCTGTAGCGATGCACGCGAAGAACGCGACGGCGGAATGGATATGCAGGCCATAGAGCGTTGTGATTGCCAGAAGAGGC
The DNA here is from genome assembly GCA_035567955.1 of Edaphobacter sp. Classification (GTDB taxonomy): domain Bacteria; phylum Acidobacteriota; class Terriglobia; order Terriglobales; family Acidobacteriaceae; genus Edaphobacter. The sequence goes on along the minus strand of DATMPD010000270.1, from coordinate 7,671 downwards.
AGAGCGTTGAGAGCGAGGTAGATCAACTCGGGATTTCTGGAGAAGGGATATCCGCCCGATGCCCAGATGAAGACCACACCGCCCATCAGATAACAATCCATCACGATCAGGTGCAGCGACGTCGGGGGCAGGCCATTCTGCGGATAAAAGGGATGGGCAATCGCTTCGACCAGCGTGAAGAAAAGACCCAGCAGCCAGATATCTGCGCGCCCCTGCGGATGCCGTCGCCGCAGCAAGAGCAGGATGATAATGAGGATCATCAGGGCCAGCAGATCGGGTAGAAACGAATAATTCATCAGGCTCCATGCATCTCAACGGTTGGATTGGCCTGGGAACAAGCGGCCCGTGAGAAACACTTCTTCACCTTGCCGGCGATAGAACCAAACCTGTCGCCGTGAATCGAAATCCTATTAACATTCGCCGCCTCCAGCTGGCCCGCGCAGAGGCGTTTTGAAACAACACCGGCAACGATCTCCCGGGGCATGTCTGCGAATAGTCACAGGCAGGCCTTGACCCGCGAACGGGTTTTGCCGTCTGGTGCCAATCAATCTCTGGGTTTGGTCACCATTACCCGTTATGACAGGTGCCGGTCGTCTACTATAGCAACAATTATCCAACATTCAGCAGAGAACCTGCATGAAAATTCACATCATGAAAGTCATGTGGTTCCGCGTAGAAATGGGCTATCTCACGCTATTCCGCGAGTTAGTTTCTCTTTTAGAAGAATTTCAGTTCGCCCTTTTTTGCCAAGTTTTTTACCGAGTAATCAGTTCTACAGCACAAGGCTATGGGAGGCGACATGTATCTCTGACCATGGTGAAGCCGATCTTCAGATATTCCTTCCAGCCCCCGCAAAAAATGAAAAATATGCAAAAAAGTTGGCACGTTTTAGCTGAGCTCATCTGCTGGTGATTTCCACTACACTTTCACCACAACTCCACCACGTTTTACCACGCAATTCACCACGTTCTGCACACCTAAAATCGCAAAACCCCCTGCAAAAACGCCATGCCACCACGCCGAAAAAATTTACAAAATATACCGCGAAAGATCCTGATCCTTCACGATAGAGGCGACTTGCTGGCGGACATACTCCGGATCGACCACAATCACCTTCTCCGTACCCGTCGCCGTCTGCCGTTCAATCACCGGCAGTGGCGGCGAAGGCGTCTGAGGGTCCGAGGTAAGTGGCGCAGAAACATGGACCTGGCCCACAACTCCCTCTTCCGTGATCTCAGCCCGCGGACTCTTGAACAGGTCCGGGGCCTGGAAACTGATCTCGTCCAACACGCGTTCCAGAATCGTGTGCAGCCTTCTAGCTCCAATGTTTTCAGTAGTTTCATTCACCCGGAAGGCAAACTGGGCCATCTCGGCAATCGCCTCCTTCGTAAACTCCAGCTTCAAGCCTTCCGTCTCCAGCAGAGCCGTAGACTGCTTAACCAAAGACGATTTCGGCTCCGTCAGGATGCGAATAAAGTCGTTTACTGTCAAGGAGTTAAGCTCAACACGAATGGGAAAACGCCCCTGCAACTCTGGAATCAGATCGCTCGGCTTGGACACATGAAACGCTCCGGCAGCGATAAACAAGATGTGATCGGTCGACACCATCCCATACTTGGTATTAACCGTAGTGCCTTCAACAATCGGCAGAATATCGCGCTGCACACCCTCCCGAGACACATCTGGCCCATGGCTGCCCTCGCGCCCGGCAATCTTGTCAATCTCATCGAGAAACACAATCCCTGAGTCCTCAACACGTTCCACCGCAAGCCGAGTCACCTGATCCATATCGATCAGGCGGTTCTCCTCCTCCTGCACGAGGTACTCGAACGCCTCGGCCACCTTCATCTTGCGCTTCTTCGTGCGCTGTCCGAAGAGCCCTGGCAGCATGTCTTTCAGGTTAATGTCCATCTCCTCCGAACCCTGGTTGGAGATGACTTCAAAGCTTGGCTGATTGCGATCCCGGACGTCCAACTCCACGGTGCGGTCATCCAGCTTGCCCTCGCGAAACTGTTGTCGCAGCTTCTCTCTTGTCCTCTGTTCCCGATCGCCTGGCTTATCTTGAGAATGGGAATCGGAAGCGGACTGCGAATCTTCCTGAGGAGTTGCCGCAGGAAGCTGAATCACATTGCTTCCTGGCTCGTGCACGGCCGCAGCAGCGGTTGCAGCGGTGTGCGTCGGTGGAAGCAGCAGATCGATCAAGCGGTCTTCCGCCGCCAACTCTGCCTTGTCTTCCACCTCTTCCATCTTCTCTTCGCGAACCATGTCGATGGCGATCTCCACCAGATCGCGGACGATGGATTCGACGTCGCGTCCAACGTAGCCAACCTCGGTGAACTTCGAGGCTTCGACTTTGAGAAAGGGCGAGTTGGTCAGCTTCGCCAACCGCCTTGCGATCTCGGTCTTCCCCACGCCAGTTGGCCCGATCATGATGATGTTCTTCGGCATAATCTCATCGGCAAGCTCCGGCGAAAGCTTCTGCCGGCGCATGCGATTGCGCAGCGCGATCGCGACGGCGCGCTTAGCCGCTTGTTGTCCCACCACGTACTTGTCCAGCTCCGCGACGATCTCGCGTGGTGTCATGTCATCGAGTGCGAGGGCCTGATCTTCGGCTGCTCCGGGTAGAAAAATTGCCATGATGCGGTACTCCTTGCTACTGGAACTGCGTTACTTGAACTGTGATACTCCAACTGCGCGAAAACTCCGCGACGGAAATTCAAAGGATTCTACGATCGTTCGATGCTATTGGTTCGCCGTGGTCTCAGACTTCAGCTCTTCAATCGTCATCTGATCATTGGTGTAGATACAGATCTGGCCGGCAATCTTCAGGCTTTTCACCGCGATCTCCCGGGCGCTCAGATTTGTGTTTTCCATCAAGGCGCGCGCACTGGCCAGGGCAAAACTGCCGCCGCTGCCGATGGTTGCGATGCCTTCATCCGGGTCGATCACGTCGCCATTGCCCGACAGCAAAAAGGTCTGTTTCGAGTCAGCCACGATCAGTAGAGCCTCTAATTGCCGCAACATCTTATCAGTGCGCCAGTCCTTCGCAAGCTCAACAGCGGCCCGGCCGAGGTTGCCGGCATACTGCTCCAGCTTGACCTCGAAGCGGGCGAAGAGCGAGAACGCATCCGCGGTCGATCCGGCAAATCCGGCGATGACTTTGTCTTGGTAGAGTCGCCGAATCTTCTTTGCCGAGCCCTTCATGACCGTCGCGCCGATAGAAACCTGGCCGTCAGCGGCCATCACGACGGAGTCGCCCCGCCGAACGCAGATCACGGTAGTCGAACGGACACGCCGGCCCTCAGCAAGGTCGAGGGGATGAGCAAGTCCGGGTAAGTTAGCGGAGTCGGATTTCACAACGACGGACGACTTTGCAGCGCGGGAAAAAGGCGGCTTCATGGGCAACTTCCAGTATATCGCCGATTACCCTTCGAATTCGTCTGTCGGTCTCCGCGTCTCACCTGTTCGGGGATATGTCTACCGGCAGGCCGCATTTCCTGCATTCGGGATAGCAAGAAACGTGATGCTCACAGGCGCAAACTTAACCTTTCCGGACGCCTGCGGCTTGCCCGTAAGTTGCGGCAGATCGCCATTGTTTCCTAACTTGAGTTCACTTCCATTCAGATCGACCTTGTTGTCCAAAAGCTCCCTGGCGGTCAGCGTGTAACGCTCTGACACGGTGGGAACGTCAAGCTCCTCCGGTCCGCATTGATCGCCAGCAACCCCACGCCGCCCGGCTGATTTCGCAGGCAATGGGCGTAGAGGTGCAGGTTGGGCGAAGGCGAAGGTTCCGCATCGAGTACAGTCGTTCCCATCATCTTGCGCCACAGCAGGGCCGACCAGTAGTTCGGCCGGGGAAGAAGCGTCGTCTCATCGACCAGCGCGTAGTGGCTCGCGGCAAACGTGTTGTGAATGACCACCTGAACACCACGCTTCGCCAGGGTGCCAAGCTGATTGAGATACCGGAAGCTATCGATAAAGTCCGCAGCCCATGGATCCCCTCCGCACGCTGCCTCGCCGGTCTCGGTGTTCCATATGGTTCCACCGGGCAGAAAGCGATCCCGCAGAGCCGCGTAATACGCCTCGTTGCGGTCGGTGCGGGACAGCCACTCAACCGACAATGCCGCTTCCGGCGTCACCTGCGCTGGCGACGCGTCCCCCCTCGCGCAGCGCTTCGAAACCCCACCATAAAAGTGATAGGAGAAAGCGTCGATCCCCGGCCCTGACGCAATCAGGATGTCCTCGGACTTGAGCATCGGAACTCCGGGAATCCCTGCCGTCAAAATTCCCGACTCGCCAACAGACCCCGGTCCCAGAATTACCATCTCCGGCGCAGCCTTCTTGACGAACGGTTGAAACACCTTGAAGTTCTTCCCATAGACAGCAGCGTCGTAACCCTTGGGCGCGCCGCCGATCGAGGCAAAACTAGCTAGTTAAACATCTCAGCCGCAGCAATGCTTCCCCCAATCAGGTGCGTATACGCAAGAAATTTCTTCGCTTCCACCGGAGTCCACACACCGTTCGCGTCAGGCGAGGTCGCCGAAGCTTCGCTCTGTTGTTTGTAGGGAGCCCAGAACCGGCCGCCAGTCACCTCCAGCATTTCGATGTTGAACGACTGAAAGCGTTCGTCGATCGTGCCGACCCTTGGCATCTTCGCTGGTGCCACTGCTGTTACCGGTCCGGCGCATAAGGCCGGTGAAACTGCCAAGACCAGCCAGCAAAGCAAAAGCCAGTATTTTCGAGATCTGAAAACGCATCCTTCCGGTCATCGGCCACCGCTCCCGTTTTTATTTTGTTTGAAGTCGCCGAGATGATACACCCTCAACGGCCGCGTCCGGCTCCCTGCATCGAACCACCGCGTCCTATCTGCTGTTCTCAAAGCTGAAGCAATCTTTCCCTCCCAGCGCAATCACCCATTCGTCCGTTACTCAGACAGTACCTCTCTCCGCCGAACCACTCTCTATAGGCTATGCTTTTGGGCAGAGGCTTGTGTTCTCGCTAATTCCAATTCATGTGCCGCTCCCCCTCCGCTCGCCGCGGGTACTCGCCGCGATTGGCGTTGGCGTCGTGACGGCGGTCGGGGTGGCCAGCTATGTCTTGACGCGGCGCAAACCTACTGCTGAGGAGATAGAGCAGGAGCGTCGTGACCAACTTGCCCGTTCCGGACGCATTACGGATGGGACGATCATGGACACTATGATCATGGAGGCTCGCGGAGCTGACTCGGTAGCCTCTGAGGCGTCCGTGCAGCCCGACGGTTCAGCTCCGACGCCCGACATCATCGTCTACAACTACCGCATTGCGGGCGTGACGTATGAGTGTGCTCAGGACGTCACGATGCTGGCAGAGTATGTCCATGGCATCCGGACGGACCTTCCCATCCAGGTTCGCTATGCGCCACATAATCCGGCGAACAGCATCGTGGTTGCCGAGACCTGGAGCGGGCTCCGGCTGAGCTCCTCCAATCCGTATCAGGCGGATTGAACGCTGCGGATTGAATGCGTCTGGGGGCGCGGACTACACTAAGTACCATGCACATGGTCGCCACGCCGAACGGCAGGATGCAGCGCGTGCTGCAGATGTCGATGGTGCTTACGCTCGCGTATGTCGGAGCGACCCTTTACTTTGGGCTTCGGGCGCATTCGCTGGCACTGATCTCTGAGGCTGGGCATAACGTCAGCGATCTGCTGGCGATTGCGCTGTCCTTTGTTGCTGTGTACTTCCAGGCGCGGCCGGCGACTGACCAGAAGACCTTTGGCTATCAGCGGGCGGGCGTGCTGGCGGCGTTCGTCAATGCCGTTACTCTGGTGGTGCTGTCGGCGTGGATTGCGATTGAGGCGATTCATCGCATCGCCGCTCCGGTGGCGGTTCAGCCGCGGTTGATGATGTATGTGGCTGCGGCTGGTGTGCTGATGAATGGCACGGTGGCGACGCTGCTGTGGCGCTTCTCCGGGGATGTCAATATCCGGAGCGTCTTTCTGCATATGCTGGGCGATACGCTGTCGACGGCCGCGGTGATAGCCGGCGGTGCGGCGATTCTGTTCAGCGGTTTGACGTGGATCGATCCCTTGCTATCAATTCTGATTGCGGGGATGATTCTGTGGAGCTCGGTAGGGATTATTCGCGAGACGTTGAACATTCTGCTGGAAGGGACTCCGCGGAACCTTCAGCTGGGTGAGATTCGTAAGGCGATGGCTTCGGTCGCAGGGGTTCTGGATGTTCACGACCTGCATGTGTGGAGTCTGGGCTCGCAGTCACATGCTCTGGCGAGCCACGTTACGATTGCCGAGATGCCTATGTCTGAGTGCGGCGACATTCTGACCGGCATCAACTGCGCTCTGCGCGACCGCTTTCGTATCACACATACGACGATTCAGTTTGAAACGACGGGCTGCGAGACCACCCATGGGTGCAGCGCGCCTCCGGAGCTGGAAGCGGTTGGGGTGCACAATCACCACCATGGGCATGACCACGAGGGCCATGCCCACTAGGCTGATGCTGGGTTAGAGCAGGGTCGCGTCGAGGGTGATCTCGGCGGCTTTGAGGACGCGGGAGACGGGGCAGCCAACTTCGGCGTTGTGGGCGAGTTCGGCGAACTTTGCCTTGTCGATGCCGGGGACCTTGGCTTTGGTGGTCAGGTGGATCTTGGTGATGGTGGGCTTCTCGCCGGAGACGTCGAGGGTCAGGGCGGCGGTAGTTTCGATCGAGTCGGGGGTGAGTCCGGCTTTGGTGATCTCGGCGCTCAATGCCATGGTGAAGCAGCCGGCGTGAGCGGCGGCGATGAGTTCTTCGGGGTTGGTGCCGACTCCGTCGGCAAAACGGGCCTTGAAGCTGTACTGCGTATCTTTTAGGGTGCCGCTTTGGGTGGAGATTGTTCCGCTGCCCTCTTTGAGGCTGCCTTTCCAGACTGCACTTGCGCTGCGATCCATCGTGTTTCTCCTCTTCTGTTTTTGTCGTTTCGACTCTACCTGATAACGGTATCTTCTTCGATGCGTTGGTGGGGCCAAAGGAAGTTGAAAATTGACTCCGTGGGTTAGTATCTCCTGATGCAGACGACCACACCTGATGTTTCGACCGAACCGGCTTCTGTGGAGTGCACGCTTTCGCTGGAGCACCACTCGCGCTTTTGTCCGACTTGCGGCTCGCGGCTGGAGGATAGCCGGTGCAAGCTGGTGTGCCGGACCTGCGGGTTCTTCCTGAGCTGTGCGGATTTCTACTAGGGGTACCCCCTCCCCTCCCATTGCTGGCGCGTAAACATCTTATATTCAGTAATTTACCGGACGCCGATGTCCGCAAAACATTCTAACTAAAAGGGTTACGTCCAAAATATTCCAAACAAAAGGGTTAGAAAAGATTCCATTTCTAAAAATGGAAAGCCCCGGTTTTTTGCCGGGGCTTTTTTGACTTCTAACTCCATTATAGCTAGCTGAGTGTAACTAAAATGCCAAATGGATGTTGTTGCTGGGGAATGAGTTAGGTGTCTTATGGGGTTGACATGCGATTTCTGGGCCAAAAACGCCAAAAAATAATTTATGCAAAAATAAAATGAATGAAATCAGCAGTTTATGCCTGCGCACAAACTCCGGTCCACCAAAACAAAGCCAAGCACAAGTACGAAACAAAGGGATCCTTTGCTTTGCTGAGGGCGCGGGGGTGAGGGTCGGGCGCGAC
>DATMPD010000269.1:0-2389 GCA_035567955.1 Edaphobacter sp. | reverse complement strand
AATAAGATGGCGGTCACCGTCGACGCCCTTCATCGTCAGCTTCAGACCCAACAGGAGGCCCAGGGCACGAAAGTCGATCAGGTCTCAGGCCAGATCCAATCGCTCAACGACTCCGTTGACGAGATCAAGGCTCGCCTCGGCTCGCTCCAGAAGCTGATGCAGGACGTACAGGGCCAGCAGCAGTCCATGAGCGCCAACATGCAGACCACACCACAGTCTGGCGGCTCAGCCTCACCTCTTCCCTCGAACTCGCTCCCGGATGGCCCCTCAACACCCGCGCCTATCGTTAGAAAAGGCAAGCCTTCCGCAGATGTTCCTCTTGCCGCTGCACCGGCTCCGTCCGGAGGCTCGGGCGTGCCTCCTGCCGACGAACTCTACAAAACCGCCCTCGGCGACTACATGGCCGCGAAATACACCCTCGCCGCCGCCGAGTTCGGAGATGTTGTCAAGAACTATCCCGACAATCCCCTCGCAGGAAACTCCTACTACTACCAGGCAGAGATCGACTATCGCGGAGGCCGCTACGCCGCGTCCATCAAGTCCTACGACAGCGTCCTGCAACAATATCCGGATAGCAACAAGGTCCCGGTCTCGCATCTCCACAAGGGAATGGCTTTGATCGCTCTTAATCAGAAGGAAGCCGGCGTGCGTGAGTTCCGGACTCTTATCCAGCGATTTCCCAACTCGCCCGAAGCGATGCAGGCGCGGAGCAAACTCAGCGGCATGGGCGTCACGGTAACCCCCCGACCGTGAGACTGATCCTCACGGGGGCGCACAACCTCAGTGACGCAGCCCCTGCATCAGCACCTCAATCTTCGCCCGTTCCTCGCCCGTCAACGGCAGCAGCGGCAGACGCGGTCTTCCGCCGAAGTACCCATTCAAGTCGCAGCCGAACTTGATTCCCGCCACCCCAAGTTCTTCCTCCATCTTTTCGGCAACACTTCGCAGCCGAACCTGCTTCTCCTGCGCCAACGCCTCATCGCCATCCTTCCACGCCGCCAGCACCTCGTAGCACGCCTGCGGAGCCGAGGCAGCAAATGGCGCCATTGCCCCCACCGCGCCAGCCCGCAAAGCCTCCAGCATCCCGGCCGTATCTCCAGCCAGCACCTGAAACCCGACGACCTTTGTTCGCGTCTTCGCAGCCATCTTCGCGGGAGCAACCGCCAGCGCCGCTCCTCCAGCGGTCAACGTATCCGCTCCAATCAACCCTCCCGCCGCGCCCTCGTCTCGCACCTGCATCCTCCCAGTCACGGCCGCGAACACCGCCGTCACAAAAACCTCGCGCTTCACTCTCGCCCTCTCTTCTCTCAGTGCCCCGATCCTCTCCCGTCCACCGCCGCCATCCACCAGCCCGATGATCTGCGGGTGCCCCGCAAGCTCGATCACCATCTCGACCGGCAACAATCCACCCTGAACTGAAGCCGCACTATAAAGCACAAGCGGCAGCGGCGAGCGATCCGCGACTACCCGAAAATAGGTCAGCAGAGCTCTCGCATCTTCATGAGCAGCCCCTGCTCGAAGAAACGATGGCGCCTTCACCAGCACCGCATCATATCCAAGCTCCGCGGCCGTCTCCGCCAGATCGAGTGTCCCCGCCACGCTATCGCGCGACACCCCAGCCATCAACACTTTCTCCGCTCCGGCGGCGCCAGCCACACTGCCCAACGTCTGCCGCGTCTCTTCCTCCGACAGCATAGTAGGCTCGCCGAAATCGCTCAGCGCCACCAGGCCTGCGACAGGCGTCTTCGAGTAGCGCGCCACGTTGTGTTCAAGCTTGGGTAGATTGAGTCGTCCGTCGGGATAAAACGGTGTGGTCAGCGGAAGTTGAAGCCCCTCAAGCAGCATCTCCCTATTCTAAAAGCGAATATCCGTAGGAGGAGCGCTCGAGCGTGTTAATCACTAAACACATTCCACCAAAGACGTAACCGGTAAGCCGGTAACCGACAGTCAAGTGGAGTACCCTTTGCTCAGACGTCTATGGCTTTCGAACGTGACATCTCGCAGGACAAGACTCCGGGCGATCTTGCCCGCGAAGCTCTCTGGTTCCTCACCCATACCTTCATCGCCTTTGTCCTGCTCGCAATCGTGGTTGGCGTCATGTCGCTCAATCACCCCGACCCCGACTCCTCGAGGCCCAAACTGCTCGGCACCGTCCTCGCGTTGGTCGCCCCGATGATCGGCGGTTTTCTTCTTGCCCGTATCCACCAAAACAACATTGCGGCCTACACATGGATCTCCGGCCTGGTCATCTTCTCCATCCTCTGCGTCTGGGTGACGGACCTGCCTACCGGCACTGGCCTGTGCGAAAACTGCGGAGCTGTAGAAAAAATCTGGCGCACCTTCTTCATCTTGAGCCACGGCAGCGGCCTCATGGGCGGAGACGGACTGT
>DATMPD010000268.1:0-29850 GCA_035567955.1 Edaphobacter sp. | reverse complement strand
CCCCACTCCATGGTGAAGGCCTGCCCCGGAGTTTTGTTGGTTCCGTTCGTCCCCGGCCTGCCTCCGTGAACCTCCCAATCGGTGAAGAGGTTCGCGCTGGTCCCTTTGTTCTTGGTGATGTAGACGGTTGTCCCTGATAACAGATGATTGCCGAAATAGCCGGTTCCGACGTTATCCGAAGCGCCGGGAGTATAACGTCCCGTGGGAAGCATCATTGCTTCGCCCACCTGGAGGTCCGCTCGCTTCAGATGCCAGCCCAGCCCGATAGGCTGAACCCAGAGATCGGCAAGCCCGCCGCCACCCGCGGCGGCGCTCAGATTGGGGATGCCCGGATTTTGGATCGGAACATCTGCGTCTAGAGAGCCGGTTGCGGGTGTAAGCAAAAGATTCATGCCGATGTTCCCGTGGAGAACTTTCAGGTCCGGTACATAATAGAACGCATTTTCAACCGCCCAGACGTTGTAGTTGCCCGTAACAGGAATAGCGCTGCCATTCGGGCCATTGAATGCGTTGGAAAAATAGTTAACGCTGATGTTGACGTAACTAAACCCGGGAGAAGGCGTAATTCCCGAATTGAGGCCCATTTGTCCAGGCAACCATTGCGGCTTCTGCTGGCCTGGCAAGGGCAAAGCACCGCTCAAAAGGAAGAGTGTAAGAACGGAAGCTGCGACGCGAATTTGTCGAGACATTATGTTCGCCTTTCTCATGAAGAACATTGTTGAAAATGCAGCGGACAGGCGGGCCGGCCTGTGAATCCTTGTTTACGCTCTGTTCAAACCATCGTCGAGCATGCGGTTAGGCGTCATACTGCTGCTCCATTTGCTGCGAAGCCGGGCGGAAAATTGGCTGGCAGAGTGTGGTCGGCTACAGGCGACATTTTTTCGGTACCTTCGTTTTGATTGGCTGAAGCAAGTGGAAACGCCTGCAAATCTCATATTCCCAACGACAGTGTCATAGTCGACTGACGGATCACCAGTCGGATCCGCTGACATTGGTAGACAGCTACCCCGCTAGTCTGGCTCCTACAACTCACCCGACATAACTGTAAATTTGCTAGTTATCCGATATAAGAATGCAAGAGTGCCTGGGCCTGTGCCGCGAAGGGTATGCGAGAGTATTCCAGCAGGTGAAATCCGGTCGCAACGAAAGTGCGTCGAAGCTGGCGGCGTTTACGCAGCCTGCATTGTCACGGTTCCCGCCGTCGATGCGGCAGCTCCGGAGTAACCTAGGTTTCAGGAGGTGCCGAATGGCAGGGATATTGAGCGAAGGAAACCTTATGGTGAGGCTTCCGGACGTAAGTCGGGAGAAGGACTTACCGGAAGATTCAATTGGGTTTCGGACACGAGCGGGGCACGCGATGCGTTCCGACATTGATCAAGGACTGCTGGAGGAACAGATCGTTTGAGGAGTTTTATGCTCAGGCCGATCAACAGCACATCGTCTAGTTGACCGATGATCGGAATGAAATTGGGAATGAGTTGAATTGGGCTGATGACATAGACCGCCGCACATCCGCATACCAGCTTCGCGTACCATGGCACCCCAGGGTGACGGAGAGCCCGGAGCATGATTCGATATTGTCTGAACAGTTCGCCCGCTTGATTCTTTAGCGTTGTAGCTAAGCGCTGTCGAATCTGCTCGGGGCGAGCTCGCAGATTGACCTCCATCATTTCCACGATCTTCCGGTCTCGTGCTTCGTTGAGGTCATTTCTTTGCTCCGAACCTACCCTGCACAAAGAGCGCACCACCCTTAAGATGGGCAGGTTGCCGTCGATCTGTTCCCGCATCTTTCAGAAATACGCATTGCGACTACATCCCAACAGGCAAGGGCTCTTTGGCCACGACCATACACTGAATGCCGCCGCTTCGCAAGATTCGACACCGACCCCTACGATTCGGAATCGCTCTCAAATCCGCACCGAGAGGTGACCACGGTTTTATCAGCACAGTCCCATTTAACCGATCATCGCGCGGAAAGTCCAAAAACGTCTCGTTGAGAGGACGGGTGTTCCTCCATTAGGTGAGCGTTTCCTTCCTCAAGATATCTATCTTTGACCCCGTTCAAGACCATCGGACCTTCAAGGAAAGGTCGGACACTCGATATTTTTGTTGCTCATTGTTAGTATTTTTGCCAGTCGCGGGGTGCCGTCGGGTATCGCACATTATTATGAGTTCCTGATAGCGTGTGGAAAAACACGAAAAGCCGAATGAATCGCATCGGGGAGTTTAGCTTGAGTGCGCACGGGCGAACGATCACAAGAAAGACATCCGCATGCGAAGCCTATGGCACGACAGAACGTTTACGCAGCCAGTCGTTGGGGTCACGACTTTCTTTATGGTCGTCTTTCACCTCGGCGCTATAGCTGCCCTGTTCGCATTCACCTGGAAAGCATTCCTGGTTGCGATGTTTTATGGTGGGTCGCCGGCGGCGTCGGGATTGGGATGGGATATCATCGACTTCTCACGCATCGAGGGTATAAGACGCCGAAATGGGTCGAGTATGTTCTCACTGTATGCGGCACCCTCGCCCTGGAGGGGGGCCCAATCTTCTTTGTCGCCATCCACCGCATGCATCACCAGAACACGGATAAAGAAGGAGATCCGCATTCTCCTCAAGACGGGGGCCTATGGTCCCATGTTGGTTGGATTCTGACGGGTCAGAGCATTCATAATGACTCTGGGATCCTCCTTCCCTACGTGCCGGATCTTCGCAAAGACAAATTTCACATCTGGATCAGCCGATGGCACTGGATCCCGATGACGGTTTTGGGTGGACTGCTTCTGCTCCTGGGGGGATGGCCCTTCCTTCTCTGGGGCATCTTCTTTCGCACTGTCCTAAATCTTCACTCGACCTGGCTTGTCAACTCGGCGACGCATATGAGGGGTTCGCGCCGATTTTCGACTGGCGACACTTCCCGAAATAACTTCCTGGGTAGCATTGTTGACCTTCGGAGAAGGTTGGCACAACAACCATCATGCCCATCCGCAATCGGCTCGACACGGTTTGGCCTGGTACGAGTTCGATCCAAACTGGTACGGGATCTGCGCATTACAAGCAATCGGGCTTGCTTCGAATGTAAAGGCCAGAACGCTTGAAACAACCGACTGAGCTGCTTCATGGCAGTTACAGAACGAATTGTCAAAGAACTGCGACTTATCTTCACTTGTGACGCGATCGGCTCAGGATTCCGTACACGTGAAAACCAAAGGTGACTTGCTAGTAGTTTTGGGAGTTCGCGCGATTACTGCGCGCAGATACTCTTCAAGAGTGCTTTAGCTTTCACGTGCGATTTACCAGGAATGGTTCCATGAATCAATCTGAAGGAGCGCAAAAGGATAGAGCAACGGTTCTTGCCGAAACGCGAACTGATTTGGCTGTCCAACGCACGAACATGGCAGCGGACAGATCGCTTATGGCATGGATTCGAACGTCTCTCTCGATGATCGGATTTGGCTTCAGCATTTACAAGTTCTTCCAATATCTTCCCGAAGAGCTTGCCTCCGGCAATATTCGACGTCCGCAGGCACCGCGCAATCTGGGACTGACCCTTATTGCTCTGGGCACTCTGGCATTAGCAGCCGCAACTTGGCAGCACTGGAATTTCCTGAAATTAGTTGGACCATCCCAGACCCGGTTTGTGTGGTCAATTTCTTTCGTGGTCGCGATTTTTGTCATTTTGATTGGATTGATTACGTTTTACGGGGTCCTGTTGCGCCATGGACCGTTTTAGGTCTAAAAGTACCTACGTCCTGAAGAAGGTAGGTTTATGAACAGGTCTTTGCGCACCGCCACGGCGTGGAAGCGAAGGTCAGTGTCCCTTCGTCTTGAGTCTCTACACGATTGTCGTTTCAACGGGAGTGTGGCATCGGCGATTGTCGCTGTGCCGTCCCTTGCAAGCGATGACGGCCCCTTATTAAGGAGAAACCAGAAATGACGTTACCAAGCTTTCCTAACGTGGACTTGTTCTCCGCCGGCATCAATGCTTTGTACGGAGTGCTTGTAGCCCGTAATCCATCACACAACCGGGGCTACACTGTCGCTGGGCTGCTGATCATGGCCTTCTTCGGGGGTATCGGCGGTGGCGTGGCTCGCGACGTGCTGCTCAATGAGATTCCCTCCCCGATTAAAGACCCGGTCTATCTTCTCGTTTGCATATTGATGGGCTTGCTGGGGCTGGCGATCTATCGCTACCTCGAATCGAAGGAGGAACGATTCCGCACGAGGACACTGGCGCTTTTCAAGTCTTTCACCCTACCCTGGTTTGCGGTTCTGGGCGCGCATAAGGCGCTCGATCACGGCCTCGGGATCTTCTCTGCGATCGTCGTTGGGCTCATCGCCACGACTGCTGGTGGTGTGTTCATTGATCTCTTCTCTGGCGTTACGCCGGAGTTAGTGAGACCCTCGCAGCAACTCGTCACGACGGCTGTGCTGGCGAGCACGGTTTATACCTTGATCGCAGTACACGAGAAGGACAGCAACTCCTTCTTTCCCGTCACGCTGATCGCCGTGCTGGTGGCGTTCCTTTTCCGCTTCTTCGCTGTTCGGGAGCATTGGGGATCGCTGGTACCGCTTGCCGCGCCCGCAGAAGGCCCCGGAGCGTCGAGGTGAATGCCTAACTGAAAGGGACTGGCAGCAAGCCTAACGGCGAACTGTCCATTGAGCCGACTGTCCCCCTCGTTGCGCCTCTCAGATGCTTAATGCGCTCATCGGCGGATGCTATTTCCCTCGCTGCGCTACTCTTATGGCAGATCCTTCAAAAAAGAAAAGGCGTGTTCTCGCAGCAATAGCCCCGTTCGCTTCAAGTCTTCCCGCTTCAACGAATCAACAATCGGCTGGTGGATCTCCGCTAGAGAGCGTAGCTTTTTTTCGTTTTTCTGCAGATTCAGCCGGGACAGCATGCCGATCTCAAGAGAGTCCCAGATCTTCAGCAGCGTGTGGTTCGACGCAAGGCTGACGATGCTTCGATGGAACTGTGTGTTAGCGCGCGCGAAACCGTCTGCGTCGCCAGTTCGCGCGGCCTTTCGCATCGAGGCTTGCAAAGCCTCAATGGGTCCAAGCGCGTCTTTCAGCTTAGCTAGTGGGATGAGTTGCGCCGCGATCTCTTCCAGGTATCCGCGCAATTGGTAGGCGTCATATATTTCCCGGCTGGAGATTTCCCTGACCCGGGTTCCCCTGTAGTGCTCCGAGACCAGCAAGCCCAGAGTCTCCAACTCGCGGAAGACCTCTCGTACAGGAGCCTGGCTCACTTCAAACTCTTGCGCAAGCGCCATCTCCTTGAGACGCTCTCCGGGCAGGTACACTCCTTCGGAGATTCGTTTCAAGAGGGCCCAGCGAATGTGGTCGCGAGCAGACTTGTGAATTTCGATGGCGACGCTCCGCTCCACAACGGAACCGGAGGCCACTTCTGATTTGAACGCGTTTGCTTTTGACATATTTTCGAAGCTCATAAACTGGCGCTTTTTTTAATTACATCTTCGGCAGCTGGGTTCTGTCCCATCCGCCGCCGAGAGCCTTGATCAGTTGAACGCTGGCTGTCATCCGTCGGGTCATCAGGTCGGCTGCTGTGCGTTCATCCGAGAGGGCAATGCTCTGCGCCGTGAGAACTTCCAGATACGTTGTGATACCACGTTTATATCGCGCGGTCGAAAGATCGACCGATCTGCGGGCGGAAGCCACGGCAACCTGCTGCGTGGTCAACTCCTGGTCGAGGAGACGTAATGCGGCGAGATTGTCCTCTACCTGCTGGAAGGCCTCAAGAACGTTTTCTCGGTAGCTGGCGACAGTCGCCTCATGGTTGTCTCGCGCCTGTTGTGTGACAGCCCGTCGCCTTCCACCATCAAGGACCGTCTCAAATGCGGAACCGCCGACGGACCACAGGGCGCTTGGCCCGGTGAACAGCGTTCCGATGGCGGTACTCTCCAGACCACCGCTCGCTGCGAGAGAGATCTGCGGATAATAGGCGGCCGTCGCAATACCGATCTGAGCATTGGCGGAAGCCACTCTACGTTCTGCCGCCGCAATATCTGGTCGTCGCTCCAGAAGCTCTGATGGTACGCCCAAAGGAATTTGCGGCGGCGCAGCGGTCAGTGGTGCAGGTGGAATCGAGAAAGTAGAGGCCGTCTGGCCGGTCAGAACGGCGATAGCGTGCTCAAACTGTGCCCTCGCTACGCCAGTTTCGATGTCCTGAGCGCGCGTGGTCTCAAGTTGCGTTTCGGCCTGTGCCACATCCACGTCAGAGGCGACACCGCCGTGATAGCGTGCCTCGGTCAGCTGCAACGCCTTTTCAAAGTCGACTACGGTTGCATCGAGTAACTGCTTCTGCAGATCCAGCCCGCGTAGCGAGAAGTAGTCGAACGCAAGCTCCGAGTGAAGGCTTAGGCTGACGTTCTCAAGATCGCCTGCGCTCGCCTGCGCGTTTTCGCGACTGGATTCAATGGTCCGGCGGACCTGCCCCCACAGATCGACCTCGTAGGAAAGCTCTGCCGGCAGAACTATATCGCTGTATTGGGTCTTAGTTGTAGGAAAGAAGTTGGGCCTGTTTTGCGACAGTTGGACTCGCGAGCCCGACGGCTGGACCGCGACGGTTGGAAACAGCTGCGAACGCGCCTGTCGCACCAGATCACGGGCGCTCATATACTCCTGGTATGCGACCTTGAGATTTTGATTGGAGACGGCGACCGTTTCTTCAAGTGAGTTGAGTTGCGTGTCTCCATAGATCTCCCACCACTTACCTTTGGGTAGTTGGTCCTGGGGACTCGCCTGACCCCAGTTGGACGGCGTCTCCTTGAACGCTGGAGGTGGCGGTGGCACAGTTGGCTGGACGTATTTTGGGCCGACCGTGCAGCCGTTCAGTAGCACAATGCTGGCGGCTGCGATCCATAGGCCCGCGGTGGCAGCATGGCGCCCGCATGTCCCTGGTCTCTTCATTTCTCGCCGCCTTGGCCTACACCTGCATGTCGCTTCTCTGTCTGGATGTTGAGCCGCTCTCCATCAATAATCGAATCCGGCGGGTTGGTGATAATCCGTTCCTGTCCCGTCAGTCCGGTGGTAATTTCGACAAAATCACCGAAATCGCGGCCTAGCGTGACCGGTTGAAGCTGGGCGGTGTTGTCGCTCTTGGCGACCGCAACTCTCAAACCTTCCTGCCGAAACAAAAGTGCGCTCGCAGGGATTGTCCTTGTGGGTATGCCTTCCTTCAGCTTCAGGTGAACCTCGGTATAAGCGCCTGGAAGCAGCACTCCCTTCGAGTTGTCGACATCCACTTCTACATTCAACGTCCGGGCGAGAGGGTCGATCGATCTCGACGTGCGCACCAGCTTTCCCTGGAAACGTCGACCGGGAAACTCTGCAAACGTGAGGTCTGCCGTTAGTCCTGGTGTGGCGGCCTGAGAATAGATCTGCGGCACGCTAATGAAGACCCTTAGCTTGTTAATGGCCGCGACCTGAAACAGCGAGCGAGCCTGTCCACCGGCGGCTCCCGAGTCGATGAGCTGCCCTATATCCGTGTTGCGCGCGGTAACGACTCCGTCGAACGGCGCGTAGACCTTCTCGAAGGCGACCAGTTGTTTTAGCCTGTCCATATTCGCCTGGGCTGACTTCACCGCAGTGTTCTTGGAGGCAAGATCGCTCGTTGCATTATCAGTTTCCTGTTGGGAAACGGCATCCTGCTTGATCAGGTCGGCGTAGCGGTCTGCGGTAATCTGAGAGAGATGAAGGTTTGCCGTTGCGGTTCCGAGGTCCGCCTGGGCCTGGGATAGCTGTTGATCTACCTCCGGCGATTCAATCTCGGCCAGCAGTTGACCCTGTTTGACGTGAGATCCGATATCGAAGTACCAGCGCTTAAGATATCCGTTTGTTCGGGCGTAGATTGGAGCGTCCACAAAGGCTTGAATGTTACCCGGCAGCACGATCTCTTGAGAAGGAGCACCCTCTTTTGGCTGAACGACCAGAACGGTTGGCGCGGCCAGCTCGTTGGTCTCCGCAGCCAGGGCCTTGCGCGCGCGGAGCCTTGGGAGGATGCCCGAGAGAACAAGCAGACCCACCACGACCACGGCGGCCAGCAGTATCCCCAGGCTTCGACCCACGGAGCGTCTTCGAGGCGTTCCTTGAGCAGCGGCAGTTGAGTCGCCGCCCTTGGTCTTTTCCCCGGCGACGGCTTCGCCGGTGAGGTGAATCGGTGGCCGGTGCTCTGTGTCGTTCGTCATGATATTTCTCCCCGCATATGCGGCTGTTAGGCCAGCACGAAATTAGTCGTCTAAATTAACCGTCTTGCGCTCGTCTTTGGCATGGACCAGGCTGAAGAATGTCGGCACAAAAAACAACGTGGATAATGTCGCCAACAACAATCCACCGATCACGGCACGTCCAAGGGGCGCGTTCTGCTCGCCGCCCTCGCCGAGGCCAAGCGCCATCGGCACCATGCCGATGATCATCGCCAGGGCCGTCATCAGGACTGGCCGAAAGCGCGTGAATCCCGCCGCCAAAGCAGCTTCGGTTGCGCTCATTGCCCCCTGCATCTGCTCTTTGGCGAAGCTTACGACGAGAATGCTGTTCGCCGTGGCCACACCCATGCACATGATCGATCCGGTCAACGCAGGGACGCTGAGCGTCGTGTGAGTCAGGAAGAGAAACCACACGATTCCTGCCAGTGCCGCGGGCAGTGCCGCGATAATGATGAAAGGATCCATCCAGGATTGGAAGTTGACGACAATGAGTAGATAGACGAGCACGATCGAGAAGAAGAGTCCTCCCAGCAAACCGATGAAGGAGGCGTTCATCGTCTGCACCTGACCGCGAACAATGACCCGCGTTCCCCGCGGCAGGTCTTTTTTAGTGTCTGCCAGAATCCTGTTGATGTCCTTGGATACACCGCCGAGATCGCGTCCCTGGACCGATCCATAAAGGTCCACTACCGATTGCACATTGTAGTGCGATACGGTTCCTGATTCCTGTCCAGGACGAATCGAGGCCAGACTGTTCAGTATCTGTGGCGGTGTGCCAGCAGAACTGGTGATCGGTAGATTACCCAAGCCCTGCAAGGTGTCAGTCTGATATTGCGGCGTCTGTGTGGCAATGTTATAGCTCACGCCGTTCTTCGGGTTCAACCAGAAGGTCGGTGCAGTCTGGAAACTGCCGCTCAGCGCCACAAGCAAGTTGCTGGCGACGTCACGCGCTGTATAACCGGCCTGCTGCGACTTGGTTCGGTCGATATCGACCTGCAGCTTCGGAGCGTTGAACGCTTGTTGAATCCTCAGGTCCGTCGTGCCTGGGATGTACTTGATCTGGTTTAGGAGCTTGTCGGCATACTGGCGATTTCCTTCGACGTTCTGGCCGACGATCTGAATATCAACCGGAGCCGGCAGACCAAAGTTCAAAATCTGGCTGACGATATCCGCCGGCAGAAAATAAAAGGTCACTCCGGGAAATTCCTGCGCCAGTTTCGCGCGAAGCGTATGAACGTACTCTTCCGTGGGCTTGTGCTTCTCTGCAAGTGAAACCTGGATGTCCGCATCAGCCGGTCCGATTGCAGCGGAGTTGCTGTACGAGAGATTGATGCCCGAGTAGGGCAGGCCGATATTATCCAGAATATTCGTCACCTCGCCCTTCGGAATCTCCCGGCGAATGGTGTCTTCAACCAGATCGCAAAGCCGTGCTGTCTCCTCGATCCGGGTACCGGTCTGCGCGCGGACGTGCAGTTTGAACTGTCCACTGTCGACGGCAGGAAAGAAATCCTGCCCCAGCCAGGGAAACAGCGCGAACGACGCAAGACATGCAGCGAAGAAGCAGAGGGTGAATAGAACCGGATGGGCCACCGTGTTCTTGAGCAGGTTATGATATCCGTTTCTTAGCCTTTCAAAGCTGTGTTCGAAGGCAAGCTGAAGACGTACGAGTGGATTGCGGCTCTTCTTTTTGTCTTCCTCTGCATGCTCGTCATGCGCCTTCAGAAGATACTTGGCCATCGTCGGAACAATAGTTCGTGAAAGCAGGTAGGAGGCGAGCATCGCGAAGACGACAGCCTCGGCCAGCGGAACGAAGAGATATCTGGCGACTCCGCTGAGGAAGAACATCGGCACAAACACGATGCAGATGCTCAGCGTGGAGACGAACGCTGGCACCGCGATCTGAGCCGCTCCGTCCAGAATGGCCTGCTCGATCTCCTTGCCTTCTTCCAGATTGCGATTAATATTTTCGATTTCAACGGTCGCGTCATCGACGAGGATGCCGACTGCCAGCGCCAGCCCACCCAGCGTCATAATATTGATCGTCTCGCCTAACGCGCTCAGTGTGATGATCGAGCACAGAATCGACAGAGGGATCGATACCGCGATGATAATGGTGCTTCGCCAGCTGCCCAGGAAGATAAGGATCATGATGGCGGTCAAACATGCAGCAATGACCGCCTCCCGCACAACGCCGTTGATCGAGGCGCGCACAAAGATGGATTGATCGCCTATGGGCGTAATGCGCAGTGACTCCGGCAATGTCGCAGCAACCTGCGGTAGTAACCCTCGAATCCCTTTGACGATATCCAGTGTCGAGGTATCCCCCGATTTCAGCACCGTCATTAACGATCCGCGCTGTCCGTCGGAACGGACGATATTGGTCTGTGGCGGGAACCCGTCGCGAACATGAGCGACATCGCGAACAAAGATGGGAGTACCGTTGATCACTTTGATTGGCGCATTATTAAGCTCGTCAACTTTGTCAGGGCTGCCGTTGACCTCAACGTTGTATTCGAACTGCCCCATCTTGGTCGTGCCCGACGGCAAGATCAGGTTCTGGTTGCCGATCGCGTTGGTTACATCCGATGGTGCCAGCCCTTTCGCCTGCAATGCTTGCGTATTGAGATCTACTTGGACCTGACGTTGCTTACCTCCGTAGGAATACGGGATCGCCGTACCTTCCACCGTAATCAATTGAGGACGAAGGAAGTTTTGTCCGAGATCATTCAATTCCTGCTCGGAGAGCCCCTGTCCCGACAGCGCCAACTGCAGGATCGGAACGCTGGATGCGTTGTAGGCGATGATTAGCGGTGGGGTTGTCCCTTGCGGCAACTGTCGCAATTGGGTTTGCGAAACGGCCGTGACTTGGGCGATCGCCGTACCAATATCCACGTGCGGTTGAAAGAAGATTTTGACTACGGCGATACCGTTCAGCGACTGCGATTCGACATGCTCGATGTTGTTAACAGTCGTGCTCAGGGTGCGTTCCGTAATGGTCACGATGCGGCCCGCCATTTGGTCGGCAGAGAGTCCGGAGTACTGCCACACGATGCTTACCACAGGAATATTGATGTTGGGGAAAATGTCCGTTGGAGTGCGCAGGATCGTCACTGGGCCCATAATGAGCAGCAGGATGGACAAGACGACGAATGTGTAGGGGCGCCTTAAGGCTAAACGAACAATCCACATAAGACTTCCTTGCAATCACAGAGGCGTTCTGGCCGTGGTCGCAACCGCTCAACATCAGAGCTGTTGCAAACGGGTTTAATGAGATTATCGATTATCGATAATCTCAGTTGTTAGACGCCTAACATCCTCTCGGGGATTCGGAAATAATTGTGCCCGGACGATGCAGTTCAGTCTCCCGTCGGGGCCTTTTTCTCCAAAATGCGTCAACTTTTTATCTCTGATTGAGGGTTAGTTGACCTTTCGTCTGCGAGGAACAGGTGACAGGATGCAATAATGCGGGGATGAGTGAGCAGGTTTCTTCTGGGTTGAATCGGCGGGAGTTTCTTGGCGTGTGTTCCATGGCGGGGCTGGGACAGACGTTACTGCCAGGTGCGTTGTTCACGCTGGCAACACAGGCGAAGGCGCAGAGCTCGCCGATCGTTGGTGGCGGCGAGGTGAAGGCCACCACGGATGGCATGGCGAAGATTACACCGGAGATGATCGATGCAGCGGCGGTAATTGCCGGGATCAGTGTGACCGACGAGCAGAAGAAGATGATGCTCGAAGGGCTGGAGCAGGTGCGGAAGTCCTACACCGCGATTCGAGATTTGAAGATGCCGAATAGTGTCGCTCCGGCGTTTGTGTTCGACCCAGTGCCAGGCAATATGGTGCTGGATACGGTGAAGAAGCCGCTGAAGATGAGTGCTGCGCCGGAGGTGAAGACGCTGGCGGCGGGTGTGTCGGCGGGCGTTGCGGGAGATTCGGACTCGCTGGCGTTTGCTTCGGTGCGGGAGCTGGCGGAGCTGGTCAAGACGCGAAGGATTACTGCGGTCGCACTGACGAAGATGTATTTGGCACGGCTGAAGAAGTATGACCCGCAATTACATTTTGCTATTACCCTGACGGAAGAACGGGCGATGGAACATGCGGCTGCGGCTGATAAGGAGATTGCTGCCGGAAAGTATCGCGGGCCATTGCATGGAATTCCGTGGGGCGGAAAGGACTTGCTGGCGGTAAAGGGTTATAAGACGACGTGGGGCGCGGGTGGGTTCGAAGAGCAAAAGTTTGACTATGACGCTACGGTGGTGACGCGGCTGGATGAGGCGGGGGCCATACTGATTGCCAAGTTGTCGATGGGGGCTCTGGCGCAAGGCGATCTATGGTTCGCCGCGCGGACACGGAATCCCTGGAACAAGCGGCAAGGGTCGAGCGGGTCTTCGGCGGGAAGCGCGAGCGCTGTATCAGCGGGATGTGTGGGATTTGCGCTGGGAACGGAAACGCTGGGGTCTATCTCTTCGCCCTCCACTCGATGCGGGTGCACGGGGTTGCGGCCTACGTTTGGTTTTGTGCCGAAGACGGGCGCGATGGCGTTGAGTTGGACGATGGATAAAATTGGGCCGATCTGCCGGGCGGTCGAAGATTGCGCGCTAGTGATGTCTGCGATCTACGGACAAGACGGCCATGACCTTTCGGTGCAGCCTGCAGCGTTCAATTGGGATGCAAATTTTAACTGGAAGACGTTGCGAGTGGGGTATATCAAGAGTGCCTTCGATGCGCCGACGTTGCCTGCAGGAGCATCGGAGGGACAGAAGCGAAACTTCGAGCGGCGGGCCTATGACGCGAAGTATGCGTCGGCGGCGCTGGACGAGCTGCGCAATATGGGGGTAAAGCTGATTCCTGTGGAGATGCCGGATTTTCCTTTTGGCGCTATTGTGCCTGTATTGGAGGCAGAGGGCGCGGCGGCCTTTGATGAATTGACCAGGAGCGGCCGCGACAAACTGCTTACTGGACAGCTGCCCTTTGACTGGCCGAATCAGTTTCGCATTGCGCGGTTTTACTCGGCGGTGGATTATATTCAGGCGATGCGGGCGCGAACGTTGGCGATTGCGGAGATGGCGAACTTGTTCGCTCAGGTGGATGTGATTGTGACTCCTTCACAGGGCACCCAGCTGCAGGCGACAAATTTGACCGGGCATCCGGCGGTGATTGTGCCCAATGGAGTTCGCGGGAATGGCGCTCCTAAACCTGAGAACGAGGAGGATGGCGCATTGACGAATGCAGGCGGGCCTGGGACGCCGGTTAGCCTGACGTTTCTCGGAGCGCTATATTCCGATGCGCGGCTGGCGGCGTTTGCCAAGGCGTATCAGGATGCGACGAGCTTTCACCTGCAGCATCCTAAGCTGGACTGAGTGATGTCGATGGATGTGCTGGTGGAGGCGCGAGGGTTGTTGAAGGAGTATGGCGCGGGTCGTCGTGTCGTCGACGGTGTTTCGTTTGCGATTCGGCGCGGAGAGACGCTGGGGCTGGTGGGTGAGTCGGGTTCGGGCAAGAGCACTGTGGCGCGGATGCTGCTGCGATTGGTGGAGCCTACGGCGGGTGAGGTGAGGTATGAGGGACGCGATCTGCTGGCTTCAAGTTCGCAGGAGATGCGGGCGAAGCGGCGGCGAATGCAGATTGTGTTTCAGGATCCGTATGCTGCGTTGAATCCAAGGATGCAGGTGCGGGAGATTCTGGCGGAGCCGTTTGCAATTCATAACGAGAAGCCGGTGGGGGGACTTGCGCCGAGGCTGGCAGTGATGCTGCGGACCGTGGGGATGGAGGAATCAGCGCTGGAGCGCTTTCCGCATGAGTTCAGCGGGGGACAGCGGCAGAGGATCAATATTGCACGGGCCCTCGCCTTGCGGCCGGAGTTTTTGGTACTGGACGAGCCTGTGAGCGCACTCGACGTTTCAGTGGGAGCGCAGGTGGTGAATCTGCTGCGAGGGTTGCAGCGGGAATATGGCCTGACCTATCTCTTTATCTCGCATTCCATGCCGCTGGTGCGGTATCTGTGCGATCGGGTAGCAGTGATGCAACGCGGTCGGGTGGTGGAGTTAGGGGACTGTGAGGAGGTTTGCGATGCGCCGCGTGAGGAATACACACGGAACTTGATTGCGGCGACTCCGGAGATGCCGGTTTTGTCATGAACCGGCCCGGGTGAGTGTCGTTTAGGCACGGAAAAACGATCGTCTTCTGCCAGTGGCTACAATAGAAAATGGATGATCTCGAGTTTTAGCACGCACTGGCACTACATTTGGCTTGTCGTCGCCTCCTTTATCGCAGGCGTGATGAATGCAATGGCCGGCGGAGGGTCGTTTATCTCGTTTCCGGCGATGCTGTCGATCGGGGTTGCGCCAATCCAGGCGAATGCCACGAATACGGTTGCCCTCTGGCCGGGGCAGTTGACTTCGGTGGCCGCCCTGCGAGGCGACTTGCGACGCGATCTGCTGCCGGTTGTCTGCGCGGCTTCGGTTTTAGGCGGGGTGAGCGGGGCGGTGGTTCTGCTGAACACGCGGCAGGTGACGTTTCTGCACCTCGTGCCCTGGCTGCTGCTGGTCGCTTCCCTGCTGTTTGGGATCAGCGGACCGGTATCGCGATGGCTTCGGACGCGCTCGGCTGGACCGCGTGCGGTGAAAGCGCCGGCTGTGGTGCCTCTGTTCCTGGTGTTGCTGCCGGTGTGTTTTTATATTGGCTATTTTGGTGCGGGGGCAGGTTTCCTGATTATGAGTGCGCTTGCGCTGTTCGGTGTGGAAGAGATACATACACTGAACTCGCTGAAAGTGCTGGCAGCCTGCTTGTCAAACTTTTGTGCGGTGGTGACGTTTGTGTTGAGTGGCGCGGTGATATGGCATTATTGTCTGATTTCGATGGTATTCGCGGCAGTGGGTGGCTATGTGGGAGCTCAGTATGCACGCCGAATGAATGGGAATGTGCTGCGAACAATCGTCGTGATTACGGGGTGCGTGATGGCCGCTTACTTTTTCTGGAAGAATGGTTGATGGTGACCAGGGGGTGCGGATATGAGTCATGAGGGGATTCGGATCGTCAATGCTGAGCAGGCTCGGCGGGAAGATATGGAGCATGAGCAGATGCCTTCGGACGCAGTGACTCCCAAGAGGGTGCGCGTGAAGAAGTCTGAGGGGACGGGCGTTGAGATCGACTGGAAGGACGGGCACCACAGCGTGTGGAACTTCGCGTGGCTGCGGAATGCTTGTCCCTGCGCGACCTGCCATGAGGACCGGGAGAAGACGGGGAGACCGGTGGGAGTGGCAAAGCCGAAGGAGGAGACGCTGCTGAAGATGTATGAGCCTCCGGTGCGGCCGCTTGAGGTTACTCCGGTGGGCAAGTATGCGCTGAAGTTCAAGTGGAGCGATGGGCACGAGAGCGGGATTTATTCGTGGGAGTATCTGCGGCGGGTTTGTCAGTGCGAGGGGTGCGTGAAGCAATAGGTTTGGTGAGCGACCGATGCGTATTTTTCGTGAAATTGCATGTAAGATAGGCATCCTTGGGAGGCGTCCATGAACAGACCGATTCATTTTGAGATTCCAGCAGAAAAGCCGGAGCGTGCGATCAACTTCTACAAAAAGGTATTTGGATGGAAGTTCGAGCGGTGGAACGGACCGATGGAGTACTGGAACATCTCCACGGGAGATAGCCAACCGGGAATCAACGGCGGGCTGATGACGCGGAGGGAACCGGCGCAGCCTTGTGTCAATACGATGGACGTCGCAAATCTGGATGAGACGATAAAGGGAATCGAGGACGCGGGCGGCTTGTGCGTGGTGCCGAAGATGCCGATACCGGGAGTGGGGTGGCTGGCCTACTTCAAAGACACCGAGGGTCACATCTTTGGAGCGATGCAGGCTGATCCGGCGGCGAAGTAGAACGTGCGAGCCTAACGTGCAATGCTCGGGACGAGTCTCGTAAGGGCCTCCTCCACGGTATCGGCTACAAGGAGGAGTTCACGGCTCTTCGGCTTGAGCATGCCTTCGCCCATGCAGTGATCGAGGAAGATCAGGAGTTTGTCATAGAAGCCATTGACGTTAAGCAGGAGGATTGGCTTGGAATGGATCTTGAGAGTCTGCCAGGCGAGGACTTCGAAGAGTTCCTCAAAGGTACCGAAACCACCGGGAAGTGCGATGAACGCGTCGGCTTTTTCTCCGATGAGCGCCTTTCGGGTGTGCATGGTACTCGTGACGTGGAGTTCGGTGATGCCGTGATGTGCGACTTCGAGATCGACCAAGACCTCGGGGATGACGCCGATGACTTTGCCGTCGGCGGTTAGCGCCGCTTCGGCGACTGCCTTCATGAGGCCGACGTTAGATCCGCCGTAGATCAGGGTGATGTTGCGGATGGCGAGGGCACGGCCGAGTTCTTCGGCGGCGGCTTGATATGCGGGGTTGGCCCCGGTGGCGGAGGCGCAGAAGACAGCAACGTTGCGAATCATAGAGACGAGAATATCAAGTATCGCACACACGAACGGAACCGGGAAAGCGGATGAAGGCCGACCGTCGCTTTCGAGCAACGCGATCGGCCTGAAGGATGGGGAGAACTGGGTTGATACCGCAGATTTTCAGACACGACTTAGCGAATAACGATCGTCGCGCCATTGTGATCGCTGATCACCTCTTCGATGAGCGAGCCTGCCGCATGATTCGGAGTAGTGCTGTTGGCGACGATGCGTGTACCAACTTCCAGGTTCAAGGTAACCGGTTTCCCTGGATCGAGCGTCATTACCTTATCGCCGACCTTGACTTCCATTGCAGAGCCGGAGTCGTTGCGGAGACTGAGCTTAACCGTAGTCGACTTCGTCTTAGCAAACATGGCGTAAACAGGAGACGAGATGCTTGCAGGAGCGGCATAGACGGCCGGAGCTGCAAGGAGAGAGGAAGCGACAACAGCGACAGAGAGACGATTGAAACCCTTCATAGTTAGCTCCCGAAATTTCTAAATTCGACGGGAGTTTCTGCCATGGTTCAGAAGCTCGTCGTGGAAAGAGATACGCAGGTTGTTCGCAGATAGTTCCGAAAAAGTATGGATTCGAAGTGTGATTTATTGCATGAGAGTTAATTGATCCGATGCAAGTTCACGACTGAGGTGTTCGCGAGTGGACATCATCTACTGGTGTTCTAAGTGGGTTTTGGGATGAGTGACCGCATAGAGGGACAGAGAGCTTAAAATAGAGGTGGAGCGTGTGTGAGTTGAGTGAACTTTTAAAAAATATGAATCCGCAACAACAGGAGGGAATCCAATCGGTCGATGGACCGGTGCTTCTGCTTGCAGGTGCAGGGTCGGGTAAGACACGGGTGATTACGCATCGCATAGCCTATCTCATTCAGGAGAGAGGCGTGCCCGCGGATTCTATCCTGGCGGTGACATTTACGAACAAAGCTGCCAAGGAGATGGCCGAACGGGTCGATAAGATCCTGGGGCATAGTTCGCTGGCAAAACCAACACTGGCAACGTTTCATAGCTTCTGCGTGCGCGTGCTGCGACGGGATATTGAGGCGTTGCGCGTCGGTGGAGTGGGGTTGACGCGAACCTTTGCTATCTACGATGAAACCGATCAGCAGGCCGTAGTGAAGCAGGCCCTGAAGCGGCTTGCGATCGATGATAAGACGCTGAAGCCGCGAGTGGCGCTGGGCAGAATCTCATGGGCGAAGAACCACATGATCGACCCGCAAGAATACTTCCTTGCCAGCACGAACCCGATGGAGGAAAAGATTGCGCATATCTTTGAGATTTACAAGAAAGAATTATTCAAGGCCAACGCCCTCGACTTCGACGATCTTCTGCTCGAGACGGTGCGGCTGCTGAAGTCTTCCGCCGAGACGCGAGAAAGATACAATCGGCGTTACAGATATATTCTGATCGACGAGTACCAGGATACGAACCGGCCGCAGTATGAATTGATGAAGCTGTTGGCGGGATCCAGTGGAAATGTTTGTGTGGTCGGCGACGAGGACCAGTCGATTTATAGCTGGCGGGGCGCGGACATCAAAAACATTCTCGAGTTCGAGAAGGATTTTCCCGGAACCAGGACAATCCGACTCGAACAGAACTACCGCTCCACGCAGATGATTCTCGAAGGCGCGAGTGCGGTGGTGGGGCACAATACGCAACGCAAGGGGAAGAACCTTTGGACCGCGCGCGAGGGTGGTTCGCTGATTGGCTATTACGAGGCGCCAGATGGTGAAAATGAGGCGCTGTTTATCGCGGATCGCGTGCAGAGGTATCTACGAGAGGCTGGCGCGCAGGAAGATACGCCCCGGTGTGCTGTGCTGTACCGGACCAACTCGCAGTCCCGACTCGTGGAAGAGGCGCTGCGGCGGTATCAGATCCAGTACCACATGGTCGGCGGCTTCTCGTTCTATGACCGCGCCGAGGTGAAGGACATTCTGAGCTATCTGAAGCTCGTGCAGAATGTGCATGACTCGGTCGCGCTGGGAAGGGTGGTGAACTCGCCGCCGCGCGGGATTGGCAAGACCACGATGGAGACGCTGGAGCGGATGGCTCTGTCGAGTGGCATGAGTATATGGGATGCGATGCGCCGTGCGATTGAGGATAAGCTGCTGCCGCCACGCACCCTGATGGCGCTCGCTAACTTCAGGCGTTTGATTGAGGATGCGCGCGCGATGCTCGGTCCGGGGTTTGCCGAGAAGCTGGCTGGAGATATTGCCGGCGAGCCGAACACTTCCCTGCCCTCCGACATCGCTGACGATGTTTCGTTCGAGTTTGGCGCGGAAGATGACGAGGAGATCGCGGTAGCTGCCGGGGTGATTGAGGATACGGGCGCAAATTCTTCGTTCGATACGAGCTTCAACTTCGGATTTGATTTTGGACCCAGTGAGGAAATTTCCACTATAGCCCCGGTGAATGCTACCGACTCCGATGCCTCACATGCGATCGATGTGGCAAATTTTAATCCGTTTGCGCCGGCGGTATTGAAGAAGTCCGCCATGACGACAGCGGAGAGAGCGGCCGAGATCAAGATGGAGGCAGAGAAGCCTGCGTTCCGTAAACCGGGGGATGCAGCAACACTGCCGGAGCTGATCAAGTTTCTAAATGACCGGAGCGGCTACATCCGGGCGCTCGAAGAAGAGGCTACACCGGAGTCTTTTTCGCGAATCGAGAATTTGAAGGAACTGGCAAATGCGGCGCAGGATGCACAGGAGCGTGGAGAAACGCTGCATGAGTTTTTGGACCACGCCGCCTTGGTGAGCGATGCGGACAGCTATAGCGAAGAGGCCAGGGTGACACTCATGACGCTGCACGCGGCGAAGGGGCTGGAGTTTCCGTTGGTGTTTCTGACCGGAATGGAGGAGGGCTTGTTTCCGCACTCGCGGACGTTGACCGATCCTACGGGCCTCGAAGAAGAGCGGCGACTTTGCTATGTCGGGATGACGCGGGCGATGGATACGCTGGTGATGACCAGGGCCCGGTATCGGCGGAGATATGGAAGTGACATGCCGGAGGCGAGCATCGCCTCGCGATTTCTGGAAGAAGTACCGGCGCACTTAGTGGAGGATCTTGGGAGTCCGCCGGCGAGGCCACAGTTTTCCGGGTCGGAGTACGGTTCGGGATACGGCGGAGCGTACGCGACACCGTATCCGCAGGCGAATCGGTTCGGCCGATCGAACACAGAGGACATTGAGCGACACTATAGCTACGAGGACGAGGACCAAAGTGGCGAGCGGGGCGTGAAGGCTGCGGCGCGAGCCACTGGGGGCCGACGGTTTGAGCAGAGTGGGAAGACGGCGGCGCCGGGGCGGTCGATCGACAACATCGCCAGCTTCTTTGCGGCGCGAGGACAGAAGATCTCACGCCCCAAACTTGAGGTTGAAGCGCCGACCGGCAAGACGGGACTGAAGCAGGGATCGCGGGTCCGGCATCCCAAGTATGGCGAGGGAACTGTGTTTCGTCGCGAAGGCGATGGGGATGATGCGAAGATTACAGTACAATTTCAACATCACGGCGTGAAGAAGCTGGTGGAGAAGTTTGCCCAGTTGGAGCGCCTCTGAGTTCCGAAAATCGCACTTATAGAAAGATTGGCAAGATACATGGCAAATACCAAAAGCATTACCGACAAAGACGAGCGCAAGAAAGTAAAGCGCGCAGCACGGAAGAAGGCAGCACCGAAAGGCCCGCGCACCGGCGCTCGCGGCGAGAACAAGGCCAAGGTTAAGAAGGCCTCCCGCGGCCAGAGCAAGCGGTAAGCATTCTGCCGAGCCAGGAGCGCTGAAGAATTCGGTTCCGCGCTCCTGACTCGGGGATGTGGCAGTCTCGCTCAGATTCTGAAGCACAATTGCAGTTGAAACGTCCCGCACCCATTCTTCTGTAAGCAGGAGCGAGCGAGCTGGCCAGGCAAATCTTTGCAACAAAGTCGATCGACAAACTGATCTCTGAATCGGAGAGGCCGGAACATGCGTTGAAGAAGACGCTAGGGCCTGTTTCTCTGACCGCGCTGGGCATCGGCGCCGTGATTGGGTCGGGTATCTTTACCGTCATTGGCGTTGCGATCGGTGGGAGTCCGGCGGCAGTGACCTCGTTTGGGGACTCGCCAGTCATTGATTTGATCCTGCACCATGGCGCGGTGGCGGGGCGGCCGGGGGCGGGGCCGGCACTGGCCATCTCCCTTATATTGGTAGCGATCGTCTGCGCGCTGACCGGGCTCTGCTACGCGGAACTGGCGTCGATGATTCCCATTGCGGGATCGGCCTACACGTATACCTATGCGACGCTGGGTGAGTTGATCGCCTGGGTGATTGGGTGGGATCTGATCCTGGAGTATGCATTTAGCAATATGAGCGTGAGTGTAGGGTTTGCGGCGCATGTAGTGGCGCTCCTGGATTGGATGGGAATACCTCTCTCGCCGAAGTGGTTGTCGCCGGCTTATCTGCCGCAGGGGTTGCAGGATTTGCAGGGTAAGGATATTTACCCGATTGGATGGCATGCCGGGTTCAATATTCCCGCGTTCCTGATTGTGCTGCTGTTGACTGTCGTGCTGGTGCGCGGGATTAGGGAGTCGGCGAGGACTAACAATGTCATGGTGCTGGTGAAGATTGCGGCGATTCTGCTGTTTGTCTTCTTCGGGTTGAGTTTTATTCATCCCGCGAACTACCATCCTTTCTCGCCGAACGGATGGTCGGGTGTGCTGGCTGGGGGATCGATCATCTTCTTCACGTATATCGGATTCGATTCGGTCTCGACGGCGAGCGAGGAGTGCAGGCAGCCGAAGCGCGATGTGCCGATCGGAATTCTAGCTACGCTACTGATCTGCACGTTGTTGTATATCGGGGTGGCGGTGGTACTGACCGGTTTGGTGCCGTGGCAGTCGGTGGCCAATGATGCGGCGCCGGTGGTGAATGCGCTGAAGCGGGTGGGGCTCGGGCCGGGTGGGGGGAGATTGCATTGGGTGCAGCTGGCGGTACTGGTTGGGGCCCTGGTGGGGATGATCTCGTCGATCCTGGTGTTTCAGCTGGGGCAGGCGAGGGTCTGGTTTGCCATGTCGCGGGACAAGTTGTTGCCTGATGTGTTCAGCAGGATCCATCCGCGGTTTCGGACACCGGCGTTTGCGACCTGGGTCGCTGGGGTGCTGGTGGCGATTCCGGCGGGGCTGTTCGATGTGGGAACATTTGCGACGATGTCGAACATTGGGACACTGTTCGCGTTCGTGCTGGTGTCGATGGGCGTCATTGTGCTGCGATACAGGGAGCCGGAGCGGCATCGTGGGTTCCGTGTGCCGTTTGGGCCGGTAATTCCAGTGCTGTCGGTGATCTTTTGCGTGCTGTTGATGGCGGGTCTGCCGGCGATTACATGGGTTCGGTTCTTCGTCTGGCTGATCATCGGGTTGGTGGTTTACTTCTTCTATAGCCGCAAGCGGAGTGAGTTTTACTTGCCCGAAGCCTAGGATAGGTATATGGCGCGGAAGCAGACGAAACAGTATGTTGAGATCGATGTGGTTGATTGGCTGCGCAAGCTGCCGAAGGTTGAGCTCCATCTGCATCTTGAAGGGACGATTCAGCCGGAGACGCTGCTGGAGTTGAGTCGACGGCATGATGCGGAGCCGCTGACTGCGGACGCGGCGAAGAAGCTGTATGTTTATGAGAATTTTTTGGGTTTTCTGGACTCTTTCAAGGCGGTTTCGGCGCGATTGAAGGGGCCGGACGACTACGAATTGATTACGTACAACATGATTCGGGACCTGGCAGCGCAGGGGGTGGTGCATGCCGAGGTGTATATCTCGTTCGGGATTATCTATTACTGGAAGCAGGTTGAGGTTGAGCCGTACGTCGAGGCGATCGAGCGCGGGCGGGTGCGGGGTGAGAGGGATTTTGGGACTACGGTGTACTGGCTGATCGATGCGGTGCGGCACTTTGGCGCCGAGGAGGCTGCGAAGGTGTTTCGCAAGGCGGCGGAGCTGCGGGCGGTGTATCCAAGCATTGTGGGGATCGGGATTGGGGGCGACGAGGCGCGGGGGAGCGCGGATCTTTTTCGCGAGTCGTATGCGGAGGCCAGGGCGGCGGGGTTGCGGCTGACGGCGCATGCGGGGGAGACGACCGGGCCGGAGAGTATCTGGGCGGCGATTAATATTGGGGCGGAGCGGGTGGGGCATGCCCTGTCGGCGCGCAGTGACGGGGAGTTGCTGGATGTGCTGGCGGAGAAGCAGATTCCGCTGGAGCTGAATGTGACGAGCAATATCCGGACGGGATGTTGCAAGAGCTTCGACGAGCATCCGGTGAAGATGTACTTCGAGTCAGGGTTGATGATAACGATCAACTCGGACGACCCGCCGATGTTTGGCAGCAATCTGCTGGAGGAGTATGTGCTGGTGCAGGAGCGGTTTGAGTTTTCGCTGGAGCAGATGCGGGAGCTGGCGGCCAATTCTGTAGAGGCGAGTTTTCTGCCGCCGGAGCGAAAGCTGGATTTGCTGCGGCGGGTGGAGCAGTATGGGTAGTACCCCTCCCCTCGCCGAAATGTGTGCAAAGTCTTCATTTGAATCGATTTAGGTTTGGACCGCGGATTTTGCGCCTTTGCGTAAAGTCTTGATTTTGCTGGGTTTTGGTCTCGGCGATGTGAGTAAAGTCTTCATTCCAAATAAGTAAAGCCCCGGCGGGAGTCTTTCTCCCTACGGGGCTCGCTTGTTTCTATCTATATTCAGTATAGCAGTTTGAGCCTAACTAAATTTCAACCTATATTTCCTTTTGTTTGTGTAAGTTAAGCTATTCAGAGGCTTGACATGCGATTTTTGGGCTGAAATCGAAGAAAAATTCTTTTAGACAATGCGTTTTGAGCCTGAAATCGGGGCGCCCTGGGAGGTTCGTGGAAATTGACTATACATCGTATAGTTGTTAGGTATACAGTGTATAGCCATGACAGAGAAAGCTACAGTGGAGCGGATCGCGGACGCGGCTCTCTCGATTCTCGAGGCAAAGGGGCCGCAGGCGGTGACTATGAGGAGGGTGGCCGAGGCGGTTGGAATCACGCCGATGGCGATCTATCACCATTTTCCCAATCGCGAGGCGCTGCTCGACAGCGTCACTGAACGTGAGTTTGCGAAATTTCTCGGCTATATTCAGCGGCGGATTGCTTCGGGGACGGCCGAGGAGCAGATGCTCGGTCCTTTGGAGGCGTATATCGACTATGCCTTTGACCGGCCGCGCATCTTCGACTACGTCTTTTCGCAGACGCGGCCTGCGGCCCGGCGTTATCCGGAGGACTTCCGCGCGCGACGTTCGCCAACTTTGAATCCCCTTGCCGATGGGGTTGGGGAGGCGATGGCTGACGGATGGATGAAGGAGGATGACGTTTGGGAGGTCGCTCTTGAGTTATGGGCGGTGACGCACGGATATGTGGCGTTGTACCGGGCGGGGCGGTTCAACCTGGACGAGAAGGAGTTTCGAGCGTTGGTGCAGCGTGCGTTGAGGAGAGTGATCTGTGGGCTTCGAGCTTAGGCAGGGTATGTGGGCGGTTGTGGCGGCTGTTCTCTCCGGCGCGATGTATTTCCTGGGGTCGGGGCTGCATCCCCATTGGTATCTCACCTGGTTTGCGCCGTTGTCTCTGTTGCTGGCGGCTCCGCGAGTGAGGGTTTGGAGCGCGTTCCTGAGCGCATGCGCGGCCTACGCGATCGGTGGAATGAATATGTGGCAGTACTTCCGTGCATTGGAGACGCCGCTGGGGATCACTCTGCTTATCGTGCTGGGACCCGCGGTGTTTTTCGGGTTGATCGTTCTGGTGTTTCGCCGGTTTGCTCTGCGCGGGCAACTGTTCCTGGCAATGGCTTCGTTTCCCTTGCTGTGGGTTGGGTTCCAGTACCTGCAGGAGGTCCGTTCGATACACAGCACCTTCGGGAACCTGGCCTACACGCAGATGGACTTCCTGCCGGTGTTGCAGATTGCGTCGCTTACCGGAATATGGGGTATCGGGTTCCTGCTCTTCCTGTTTCCGGCTGCGATTGCGGTGTTCTTTTTGCCGGGCACGGCGGTGCAAAAGAGAAGAGTGGCGACGGTTGCAGGGGTGATTCTGGGAGCCGCGATCGGATTCGGAGTGTACCGGTTGCACGAGGCGGTCGACTCGCCGCGAGTGACGGTTGGACTGATCGCCACCGATGCGGCGACGATGCTCTTCCCGCGCAGCGCGGGAACCCTGGAGCTGGTGCGGCAATACGCCGCGCAGGTCCCGGAGCTGACGGCACGGGGCGCGCAGGTTGTCATTCTTCCTGAGAAGATTGGACGCATCTCCGGCGCGGACCTGGAGCAGGCGGATACGATTTTCGAGGCAGTGGCAAGAGAACAACGAGCCACGATCTCGGCTTCGTTCGAGCATTCGCCCAATTTGAACGAGACGCGGCTCTATTCACCGGATGGAACGGTGGAGACGACCTACGAGAAGCACCATATGCTGCCGCCGTTCGAGTCGCATCTGCTGGAGGGAACCAAACGGGTCTCGGTCGAGCGGCCTTCGGGACGATGGGGTATGCAGATCTGCAAGGACATGGATTTTCCTCAGCTCTCGCGGCAGTATGGGAACGATGGCGCGGGGTTGATGCTGGTTCCGGCGTGGGACTTCGTGACGGACGGATGGCTGCATGGACGGATGGCGGTCTTGCGCGGGGTGGAGAGCGGCTTCAGTATTGCGCGTGCTCCGAAGCAGGGAATCCTGACGATCACCGACGATCGCGGGAGGGTACTGGCGGAGCGCGATACGGGTTCGGCACCGTTTGCCACTGTCGTCGCCAGCGTGCCGGTGCGGAATGAACGGACGCTCTATGATCGGGCCGGTGATTGGTTTGCGTGGCTGGATCTTGTGCTTTCGGCGCTTTTACTGGCGAGCCTTTTTGGGGTGAGAAGGTCGGGGCGGCGTGTGGCGGGCTAGGGTTCTTCCGTCAGGCTCGTTCTGGTAGAGGAGCGGATTTCTCCTCTGCGCTGCTCACGATGAGGCTGTGAGCAGCTTCGGTCGAAATGACGGTTTCTTGGGTTGGGAGAAGAAGGCAGAGACGACGACAACTGCAACGACAGAAACAGATCCCTACGGGATGACAAACAAAAAAAGCAAACGGCAAGAAGAACGGCGACAGTTATCTGCCGTTGGGGGCTGGGACCATGACGGCGTTGGGGTCGACTTTGGGGATGCCGAAGTGCCCGCTCAGGTGGACGAGGTCGAGGGGCCGGAGTTCGCAGGCTATCTGGATGACGCTCATGTCGCGGGCGGAGCGGGTGAGGACGGTGATGCCGGTGATGTCGGGGCCGGCGAAGCGGAGCCAGAGGTCGGTGACGGTGGCATGGGGCTGGGCGGTGTTGGCGGGAGTCTGGTTGGCGTTGACGAGATGCTTCCAGCCGGCGGCGTGGTAGTTGGCGATGATGGAGGCCATGGTCTCAGGCATGTAGAAGGCCGGGCGGGGGTAGCGGTAGTTATCGATGGAGATGCCGGTGAGCGCGGCGGGGGCGCGGTTGGCGTCCATGCCGTTGGATTCCAGCAGATTCTGGGCGATCTGAAGCTCGGTGCGGTCGAAGCTGAAGGAGGTGTGGGCAGCGGGCTGGTCGGCGAGGTTCATCAGCGCGCCCTGGAGGTCGGCTGGGCTGCCGGCGGGTGGCTGGGCATAGGCGAAGACGAGGGTCGCGGAGAGGAGGGCGGGGAGCAGGAGTTTGGGGAGACGTGTGGTCATACTTGGCCTCTTTCCTGTTAGACACAGATTTTAAGCCAGAGTTGGCGCGGATGGAAAGATTTTGGGGTGGGCGCGATCCGACTACAGCCGCAGGTCCTTCGACTGCGCGCTTCACGATGAGACTGTGAATCGCTCCGCTCAGGATGACAAACCATTTGTTTCCGGCGTATCCCAAGCTCCGTCCATGGCCGGAACTGAGTGCGTAATCCTACTGGAGGGGGCGGGGGGCGAAATAGCCCTTCTGAGCGCGGACGTGGTAGCGGGGGTCGGTTGCCTGGAGGTAGATGGTGCGGAAGGAGCCGTCCATCTTTAGGTTTGCGGGGCGGTAGACGAGGTGGTACTGGCTGCGGAGCTCCTCTTCGATGTTGCGGAAGCCGATGGCGACGTCCTCGAGCTTGATGGGGTAGAAGGGCTGGCCGCCGGTGGCCTCGGAGATCTGTTTGAGGACGTCGTCGCCTTTGTCCTTGCTGGGGCTGATGTTGGTGCTGATGGTGTAGACGATGGTGTCGGCGCGCTGGCACATCTTGATGGCGTCGGACTCCTGGACGCGGCTGTAGTTGTCGTCGCCGTCGGAGACGAGGATGAGGGCGCGGCGTACGGCGTTGGTCTCCTGGAGGGTGAGCATCTGGTCTTTGCAGGTCTTGTAGAGTGCGTCGAAGAGGGCGGTGCCTCCGCCGGGGCGAAGCTTGCGGATGCCCTGGTTGAGCAGGTCGACGTTGTTGGTGAAATCTTGTGCGAGATCGGTCTGGATGTCGAAGCCTTCGACGAAGGCGCGATCGCCGCGGTGGAGGATCTGGAGGAGGAATTCGATGGCGGAGTCCTGCTCGAACTGAAAGCGCTGGCGGATGGAGCTCGATGTGTCGAGCATGATGCCGACGCGGAGGGGGAGATTGGTTTGTTGCTGGAAGTGCAGGACGGCTTCAGGAGGACGCTGGTTGTCGAGCAGGCCGAAGTTCTCCTGCTTGAGGCCGGTGACGAACTTGCCGTGCTTGTCGGTGACGGTGAAGATGAGATTGACTTCGTTGACCTGGACTTTAATGGTCTCGGTGGGCTGCTCCTGATTGGGAAGCGAAGGCGAGCCGGGCTGCTGCGGTGCGGCGGTGGGGGTCTGGGGGGCCGTTGCAGTGGCGGGGGGCGGCGCTGGTTCTGCAGGCGAAGGTGCGGGGGTGGTGGTTGCGGGCGGCGCTGCGCTGGTTTGCGCGCGAAGAGGCACGGCGGCGGCGAGCAGGCAGAACAGGAAAAAGGAGCTTTTGAGCCCCAGAGCACGGTTGGTTCTGTGGAGGACGATCACTTGGGTCATTCTACCGGAATTGCGGGTGAATCCGTGCGAATTGCTTTGAGGAACGACTCCAGTTCGATAGGGAGGGGGGCGTGGATGTCGAGCGGCTTGCGAGTTTGAGGGTGAGTGAGGGAGAGGTGGGCGGCGTGGAGGAAGTTGCGGGTGAGCTGGAGGTCGGGTGGGAGGTTTGGGATGAGGTGCGGGGCGCCGTAGAGGGTGTCGCCTACGACGGGGTGGCCGAGGGATTGGGCGTGGACGCGGATCTGGTGGGTTCGGCCGGTTTCGATGCGGACTTCGACGAGGATGAAAGGTCCGTAGGGGCTGGTGATTCGCTCGACAACGTGGAAGTGGGAGACGGCGGTGCGTCCGTCGGCGCGGCGAGTGGTCATGCGGGTGCGGCGGATGAGGTCGCGGGCGATGGGGAGGGTGACGGTGGTGTCGTCTTTTTTGAGGTGGCCGTGGAGGAGGGCTATGTAAGTTTTGGCGACCTGGCGCTGGGAGAACATCTCGCCGAGTTTGCGGTGGGTGCTGTCGTCTTTGGCGACGAGGATGAGACCGCTGGTCTGCTTATCGAGGCGATGGACGATGCCTGGGCGGAGGTCGCCGCCTACGTCGGAGAGTTTGGCGAAGTGGAAGAGGAGGGCGTTGACGAGGGTGCCTTGGTTGCGGGGGTCTGGTTCGCCGGAGGCTGCGGGCGGGGCGGTGCCGGCTCCGGCGTGGACCATCATGCCGGCGGGTTTGTTGATGACGGCGAGGTGCTTGTCTTCGTGGAGGATTTCGAGGGGGATGTCTTCCGGGACGGCGTGGAGAGGGGCGGGTTGGGGGGTGCCTTCGATCTCGATGGATTCACCGCCGTGGAGTTTTTGTTTGGGTTTGGCGGGGTGGCCGTCGACGCGGACCTGGTTGGCTTCGATGAGGAGCTGGACGCGGGCTCGGGAGATGTCGGGTAGGGCCTGGGCCAGGTATTGATCGAGGCGGAGGTTGGCGGCGGCGGGGTCGGCGAGGAAGGTGCGGATGTTGGTCGCGTTGGAGGCGTCGGTGTCTTCTTCGAGGTCGGCTTTGAGTTCGTCGAAGTCGATGACGGGGATTGAGGGTGGCGGGGTTTCTTCGACGCCTCGGGTGGCGCGGTATTCGGGTTTTACGGTGCGGCGGCGCTGGCCCTTGGGGAGCATGTTCTTAGACGGCATGGGTGACCAGCTTTCGGGGTTGCAGGAGAAGGACCAGGCCGGCGAGGGCGATCATGCCCAGGGCGATCCACTGAATGGGATCGAGGAGGTTGGAGTCGGGGAGGGGTTGGCGGAGGAAGGTGAGGAGGAATTGGGCTGTGCCGGCGGTGGCGAGGGCGAGGGCGAAGGTGTCGCCGGGGTGATGGCGGCGGGGGAGCGCGCGGAGGAGTCCAAGCGTGAGGATCGCAGCGGCGAGGGCGGCGTAAAGGGCGACAGGGTGGAGACGGATGGCGCTGGGTGGGATGGCTATCCCCCAGACGAGCGTGGTGGGAAGGCCGGCATCGGTGCCTTCGGCTAAGTGGCCGAGGGCGAGGAAGGCCCAGATGAGGGTGGCGCAGGGGGACCAGGCGTCGAGGGTGTCGAGGAACGGGAGGTTGCGGGTGCGGAGGTAGATTGCTGTCGCGATGACGGTGAGAACGATGCCGCCGGCGGTGAGGGAGGGCACCATCAGCAGAAGGATCGGGTAGGCGAGGAAGTCGTGGAGATTGGCGGCGATCAGCAGAAGGCGGGAGAGCGCAAAGGCGGAGAGGAGGGTGAAGAGGCCGGCGTTCCAGAGCTTGTCGGGGACTAGACCGACGGTGGCAGCGGTGCGGAGGCTGAGGGTGAGGGCGGCCATGAGTCCCACGGCGGCGAGGACGCCGAAGGTGGGGAGCATGAGATGACCGGAGTGGAGGAGGTAGGGATGCATGGACGAGCTTTGCGCTTTGAGCGGTGAGCTTCGCTCGAGAGGATGAGGGGCGTCAGCAGGAAGAGACGGGCAAAAAGAAAAGACAACCGCAGATCCCTACGGGATGACAACAAAAAAGACGAGCAGAGGTATAGCAAGGAGGTAATACAAGAAGACCGACCCACGGGGCCGTACATCGAAGCGCTGGTGAACCCGTCCTAAGACGGCGGGACCTAACCGTGGCTCTTTAGGCGTTCCTGACTGGAGGACTGCACACCGAACCATGTCTACGAGTCGGGCCCCT
>DATMPD010000267.1:0-9711 GCA_035567955.1 Edaphobacter sp. | reverse complement strand
GAAGATGAAGTACGACATGGCGGGCGCGGCCGCGATGATTGGCGCGATGCGGGCGATTGCGCTACTGAAGCCGAAGGTGAAGGTGATCGGGGTGGTGTGCTCGGCGGAGAATATGCCGGATGGGAAGGCGTTCAAGCCGGGAGATGTGGTGACTGGGATGTCGGGCAAGACGATTGAGGTGGTGAAT
This sequence comes from Edaphobacter sp., assembly GCA_035567955.1. Taxonomy (GTDB): domain Bacteria; phylum Acidobacteriota; class Terriglobia; order Terriglobales; family Acidobacteriaceae; genus Edaphobacter. The sequence goes on along the minus strand of DATMPD010000267.1, from coordinate 9,524 downwards.
ACGGATGCCGAAGGCAGGCTGGTGCTGGCGGATGGACTGCACTATGCGAAGACTTTGGGGTGTACGCATCTGATTAATGCGGCTACGCTGACTGGTGCTTGCGTTGTTGCGTTGGGGATTTTAAATGCCGGGCTGTTCTCCAATGACGAGGTGGCTTGGGAGAAGTTCCAGGCGGCTACGAAGATTTCTGGAGAGAAGTTCTGGCGGCTTCCCTGCACTGAGGATTACAAGGACCAGATCAAGAGTCAGATTGCGGACATGATGAATACGGGCAAGAATCGCTGGGGTGGGGCGATCTCTGCGGCGATGTTCTTGAAGGAGTTTGTGGGGGAGACTCCTTGGGTGCACCTGGATATCGCTGGGTGTGCGTGGAACGACGAGAATAAGCCGTGGATTGCGAATGGGCCGAGTGGGATTGGGGTTCGGTCGATTCTGGAGTGGGTGCGGAGTTACGGTGCGTGAGCTAATGCGAGCCGAGGAGTTCTGCGGCGCTCTGATGCTCGGTAACGACTGCGTTTGAACTCTGAAGCAACAGCCAGCGGCCGCCGGTGCGCCGCCATGTCATGCAGAAGCGGACAGGGACTGGCGGCCTGTTGCCGACGGTGAAGGGCGCTTGGAAGAAGATGGATTCGAGATTGCCCTGCTTGACGACGGTGATGTTCTGCATCTCGCCGATGTGGGCTGAGCCGGACCACAGGCGCGCATCGTTGGCGAGCATCGCTTGAATGGAAGCAACGCCGTGAAAGACCTCGGTGGCGTCGCTGCCGTACATGACTGTTTGGCCATCGATGGAGGCGAGAACGGTCTTCTGGTCCTCTCGCGCGTATGCGTCGAGTAAGGTGCGGGTTTGAGTTTTGACGCCGGTTGCTTGCGCGTGAAGGACGGAACTGAGCGAGAGACAGGTTCCAATGAGAAGAGTTGCCAATGTGCGCATAGTGCCTCCGGTAAGAGACTGTACGGGAGGCTAACGATTTAGTTCCATTGAACGTTACATAACCGGCTGGAACTATGGGAATAAGCTGTGGATTGGGATGGGTCTAGTGGAATTGCGGTGCGGTCGATTCTGGAGTAAGTGCGAGGGGTATTCGGCTTGAGAGGTGATGTCCTGCCGGACGGGCCCACTACGCGTGGGGCGGTCACTTCGTGACGAGTGTACCGGTCGTAGCAAGGTGATCGGTTAAGGGCCTCGCGTTGCTCGGCGGGAGAATGATCCCGGCCATCGACTAGGCCTTTGCTGTCTATCTTCGACTTGACAAGTAAAAAAGGCGTGCGAACGCCCGCACCTCCGCGCAGGAGGCCCGTCGGGCAGGACATGGTTTTCTGCTGCAGATTTTGTTACATAACTGGCGGGGCTTCTATGCCGAGATAGCCGAGGGCGCGGGTCATCTCGCGTTGGGCTACGGCTGCGGTGGCGAGTAGGAGGGCTTTGCGGATGGGGTCGGGTTCGTTGAGGACGTGGTGACGGTGGTAGAAGTTGTTGAACTGCTGGGCTAGCTGGAAGGCGTATTTGGCGAGGTAGGCTGGTTCGGCAGTGGCGATGCATTGCTCGATTAACAACGTCAGTTTTGAGGCGAGGAGCCATGTCTCCCATAGGCTGCTTCCCTCTTCGGTATCGAGTAGGTTGTCTAGGTCGAGAGTTGCGATGGCGGCTAGGGAATCGGCTTCGCTGGTGTTGGCTTTGCGGAAGATGTTGGCGGCGCGGACGATCGCGTATTGGACGTAGGGGCCGGTTTCGCCTTCGAAGCTGAGGGCGTCCTTGAAGTCAAATGCGATGACGGTGTTGCGGGTGAAGCGCAGCATGAAGTAGCGGAGTGCGCCTACAGCGATTTGTGTGGCGATGGTGAGGCGTTGGGCGGCTTCGATTTCGGGGTGGCGAGTGTCGACTTCGGATTTGGCGGCGGCGATGAGCTGGTCGAGGAGGTCGTCGGCTTTGACGCCAAAGCCCTTGCGGCCGCTGACTTCGATGTAGCTCTTGCCGCGGTCTTCGTCGCTGAGGATGTAGCCGAGTTCGATGGCGCAGCGCGGGGTGAGGGCGACCATCTCGTAGGAGAAGTGCGTGTAGTTGTCGGCGGCTTCAGTGTATCCCATGCCGCGGAGGGCGGCGATGACGTTGTTCTGCGGGTCGTTCTGGCGGGAGTCGATGACGTTGTAGATGTGGTCGGCGTGGCCGAAGAAGGGGTGTGGAGTTTCGCCTTGGACGGTGGAGATCCAGCAGGTGTGGTTCGGATATTCGTAGAATTTTTTGTAGCCAAAGTCTTTGCCGGGGAGGAGGCCGAACTTCCAGAGGTGATAGGCGATGTCCTTGCCGACGTAGGTGACGGTGCCGTTGGAGCGGACGATGATCTTGGCGTCTTCGTCAGGTTCGGGCGTGGTGGACTTGGCTGTATCTGTGGAATCCCACATCTCAGAATCGAGATGTGGGATTCCCGGTTCTTTGGCAGGTTTGGGTGTGGTCCCGGCTCTGCGCATGACCCAGCAGCCTTTGTTCTTGCCTTCGGTCTCCTCGTAAAGGACGCCGCGTTCGATCATGAGGGTGCGGGCTGCGTCCCAGAAGTGGAGGGAGAGGATTTCGCTTTCGCGGGGGAGGAAGTCGTACTCGATGCTGAGGCGCTGCATGGTTTCGAGATGGCGGCGGAGGACAGCAGTGGAGATGAGGTCGGCGATCTGTGCAGTTTCCTGATCGGAGCCGCCGGCGCTATTGCCGGCTTCGAGTGCGTGGAGGGTGTCGAGGCGGATTTGCTTGCGGGCAGCGATCTGATCGGGGTCTGGCGCCTGCGGCGAACCGACACCGGTGTACCACTGGGAGACGCGGGCGTAGAGATCCCAGCAGTAGAAGTCGATGCGCTGGTTGGTTTCGAGAAGTTCGGTGAGGAGCTCGCGGGTGGCGGCGAGGTTTTTTCCTTCGAGGTGGACCAGGCCTACGACTACGTCTGCGACCTGGACGCCGGTGTTGTCGATGTAGTTTTGTACGCCTACTTCGTAGCCGGTCTTGTAGTTGTCGGGGCGGAGGAGGCGCTGGAAGGTGTCGCCGAGGATCGCGTTGCGGAGATGGCCGATGTGGGCGGCTTTGTTGGGATTGATGCTGGTGTGTTCGACGAGGCGGAAGCCGGGGCCGCCGATGTCGGCGTGCTGGTCGGCTGCGATGCGGCGGACGGCGGCGGTGCGGTTGAGGCGAATGTTGAGGTAACCGGCTCCGGCGACTTCGACGCTGGTGACGCCTTCCAGTTCAGGCAGCGCGGCGGTTAGTTCTGCGGCTAGTTCGGTTGCTATGGCGCGGGGGGCTTTGCGGAGGCGCTTGGCTAGCTCGAAGGCTACAGGCAGGGCTAGTTCGCCGAGGGCGATGCTGGGGGGCTGTTCGACGACGAGGTTGGTTAGCGTGATGTTGTACTTCTCGAGGAGGATGGCCTGGATGCGAGCCAAGAGGGACTTCTGGATTGTGCGATACATGCTTTGGGGTTCACCGCTTGTGAAGATAAACCCAGTTTATCAGCGCTTGTCCTGCCGGACGGGCCGCCTACGCGGCGAGCGGCCACTTCGTGGCGGGTATACCGGTCTCGGCGATGCAGGCGGCTTGGGGCCTCGCGTTGCTCGGCGCGTTCGTTTGCTATGGGAGTTCGGTGGGGAGTTCTTCGATTTCGACGAACAGCGGCCTGTGATTGTGGATGCGGATGCGGTGAGTGAGGAAGATGGTTCCACCCGCACCGGTGACGGAGACGAGCATCCAGGCGTGAATGGCGAGGCCGAACACGGCGGCTTGCGACATCGACGCACCGTGGTTGACCAGAGCGGTTTTGACTGCGAGTTCGAAGGGGCCGATCGCTCCGGGAGAGCTGGGAATCAGATAGGAGAGATTCGCAAACGAGACGGCAAACCAGGGGGCGATGCGATCGACAGGCAGGCCGAGGAGAAAGATTGCGGAAACGAAGATCATGCCCTCGCAGGTCCAGATAATGACCGTCTGGAAGAGAAGCAGCAGTGAGCCGGTGACGCCGAGGCGGCCGGTGGCGTCGAGGGCGAGAGTGATCCAGCGCTCGATCTTTATCAGCTTGGGGACGAGTTTGGGATTTGCCGGCAGGCGAGTGAAGAGGCGTTGGATTGGCGCCTGCAGGCTGCGGGCTGCGACGAGAAGAACAAGCAAGCCAACGGCGGAGATGGCGAGGGAGATGTCTGCGAAGAGGCGCAGACGAGGCGTGGCGACCCGGCCTACGGTGGTGACGAACATCAGGACGAGGACGAAGATGTCCAGAAGTTTTTCGAGGATGACGGTGCTGAGGATGATGGAGGGCGAGGAGCCGAGGTCGCCCGCGTAGGTGAAGATGCGCATGACGTCCCCGATCCGCAGGGGGAGGATGTTGTTGGCCGCCAGCGAGGTGATGAGCACACGGGCACAGACGAAGAAGTGAGCTCGGATGGAACGCAAGCCGCGGGGCATCATCTGGCTCCAACGGACGCAGCGCAGGGTGTGGCTGGCGAAGGTGAAGCCGATGACGCCAAGGATCCATGCTGGATGTACCGCGCGCAAGGCGAGGATATGGGCGAAGGAGATTCCGCGGAAGGTGTACCAGAGAAAGAAGGCACTAATGAGCAGGCCGGGAATGGTCTTCAGCAGATTGCGATTGCTTGTGGTGGTTGCGCTCATGCAGGCACCCGGCCCAGAAAGGAAAGGTGGGTCGCGGCTGCGCAGAAGTGAGGTTGGAACGAAAGACGATGAAGCATGCAGCTTCGATTGTATCTTCTCTATGCTGGTTTGGAGGAGGTTTGGGTTGGGGACGGTCTTGTCGAAGGCGCAGGGTCTTGTAGCCGGTTGAACGGTTTTCGTCGTCTAAATTTTGCAGGAGCCGTGGCTGTGCCGATCCTTTTTGATAACGCTGGTTCGGAGCCGATGTGGGAGCCTTTGAACCTCAATGAAGTGCTGAGTGGCGTAAGAGACAATGTAGGGACTGCGGTTGAGTGGCGTGACTATTTCGCGGCGGGAGCAGAAGGTATTTGGCTACATCATTAGCATCGCCCGTCTCTTCGGAGCGGCTGCAACGCGAAGAGTACCGGCGGGAGCGAAGCTTCGCGGCTGTGCTGGTGACGGCGCTGACGTTTTTCGCGCTGCTGGTGCACGGCTACCATCCGTACGCCGAAGATGGCGGGGTTTATCTGCCGGAGATCAAGCGGCTGCTCGATCCGGGGCTGTATCCGTATGGAGCTGAGTTTGTGGTGGGGCATCTGCGCTACTCGCTTTTTGCGCCGATGATGGCGGGGCTGGTGCGCGCGTCGCATTGCAGTGTGGAGATGATGCTGCTGCTGGTGCATCTGGCGACCTTCTGGACGACGCTGTTTGCGGCGTGGCTGCTGGCGGCTCGGTGCTATGGGTCGCGGGCGGCGAGAGCCGGGGCGGTGGCGCTGCTGGCGGTGTGGATGACGCTGCCGATCGCGGGGACTTCGCTGATGCTGATGGATCCGTATGTGACAGCGCGGAGCGTGTCGACTCCGTGTGTGCTGCTGGCGCTGGTGGGGGCGCTGAAGTTTTTGCTGGCTCAATTTCAAATGGAGGAGGATGGCAGGGCCGATAGGCGGCGAGGGTTGGTGCTGTGTTGCGGGGGATTGGCTGGAGCGGGGATGATGCATCCGCTGATGGCTGCCTATGGGCTGGGGGCTGTGCTGTTGTTGGGGGCGGTGCTGTCTCGAAGCCAGCGGGTGCGGGTGTGGGGGACGTTGGGGCTGGGTTTGACGGCGGTGGCGATAGCGGCTGGGCTACAACTGTCGGCTCGGCCGGAGAGCGCGGTGTACCAGAGGGTGGTGCTGACTCGGGACTACTGGTTTTTGAGCCAGTGGCATTGGTATGAGTTGATTGGGCTGGTGGCTCCGCTGGCGATTCTGTCGGTTGTGGCGATGGGGCGACGCACGGAGGGGGATGCGGCGCGGGTGGGGCTCGCGCGCATGGCGGTTGTGGCTGGAGTGACCGCGACGGTGGTGGCGGCGTTGTTTGCGCGGACCGGCATGGCGACGCATCTGGTGGCAAGGATGCAGCCGCTGCGCCTCTTTCAGATGGTGTATATCGTGATGATTCTGGCGCTGGGGGCAACGCTCGGGGAACGGGTGTTGCAGCGTAGAGCGATGCGATGGGTGATGGTGTTTTCGGCTCTGGCTGCGGTGATGGTGATGGCGGAGCGAAGAACGTTTCCCGCTTCGAAGCACCTGGAGCTGCCGTATGCGCTGTCGGGAGATGAGGTGCCGGATCAGGGAAATGCTTATCAGCGGGCGTTTGCGTGGATCGATGGGAACACGCCGAAGGATGCGGTCTTTGCTCTGGATGCGCAGTACATCACGAAGCCGGGTGAGGATGCGCAGAGCTTTCGTGCGATTGCTGAGCGGAGCGTGTTGCCGGACTTCTCGAAGGACGGTGGTGTGGTGACGAATAAACCGGAGCTTGCGGCGGAGTGGTTGCAGGGACAGGTGGCGCAGGCGGGGCTGGGCACGGAGCCGGATGCCCGGCGTGTTGCCGTGTTGAGGCCGCTGGGCGTGACGTGGGTAGTGCTGGAGCGGGAGGCAGTGACGGGGTTCGCTTGTGCTTATGCGAATGAGGTGGTGAAGGTTTGCCGCCTGCCGTAAACCGCAGGGCAGGCGGCTTTCGTGTCAGTTCCCTGTTGGTTTTGCGCTGGCGGTGACGGGGGCGGCGGTAAGGACGACGGATTCCTGATCCTTGTTCTCCATCTTCGAGTAGAAGCTGCGGAAGCTGGCGTATTCGGACTGGGGGAAGATAATGCCGCCGAGAATATAGTTGCGGCGGACGGTGAAGCTGGTCGGCGTGGACTCGGTTGTGAGGTTGTAGAGGGCGGCATTCTGATACATGGTCTTCTCGGCTGTGGGAAGCGATTCGACCTTGAGGGTGGCTGGAAAGTTGATACGAATGGCGTCCTGGATCGCCCGGCCATACTCGAAATAGATGGGAATTTCGCGTTTCTCATGGGGAAAGGCTGGCTTGGCGTTGGTTTCAAAGATATCGCCGGGAATGACGAGGCGTTTTCCAGTGGAGGTGCCGAGCCCTCCTCCTTTGACATCCAATTTGACGACGAGGGGTTGTTCATAGTCCTCGAGCTTGCTGATCGAAGCGACCTTGATTTCGATTCCGGGAGGCATGAGCTGCTCGACGCTGGTACGAATCTCGCGCTCGAGACTGGCGGCGTCTCCCTGCAGTGCGCGTTGTCTCCAGTGGAGACCGGGAAAGCCGGTGTAGGTCATGGTGATGTTGCCGGAGAGGGCGCCCTGCTGGTCCATGGTGAGGTTGGCGACTCGCTGGGTTCGGGCGAAGGTATAGGGCTCGGCCGGAGTGCCGAAGAAGTCCGTGCCTTTGTCGGTCTGACGAATTCCGGCAACCAGGGTGTGGGTCCAATTGAGATGCTGATAGGGGCAATAGCGTGCACCGGGGTCGAAGTACTGGTCCTTTCCGTCGACGTTGACGATGGCGATGAGGTCGTCGAGCTGCGAGGCACTGAGGAAGCCCTGAAGAAACAGGCTGCGCTCGCGGCTGGTAACAGCGCCGATGTACGCCTTCATACCGGCGGCCCTGACCATGGCGACGAAGAGCTCAGTGAGTTGATCATCGGTGCCGCGCTTCCGGGTCCAGATGTCGTCAGTGGACTGGACTTCTTTGAAGCCTTGCGCCTTCTCCTCCTCGGTGGAGTGCTGCCGGGTGAACCTGGTATTTTCGAGTTGCATGACGGCTGCGTAGATTTTGCGAAGCTTCTGATCGGGAGTGTCGGTGGGAGGGGCGATACCGTTGACCGCCGCTTTTACAACTGGCCCGGGCCCGATGAACTTGTCCCACGACTTGGATTGGTATTTTCCTTCGTTCTTCCAAAATTCCTCCGATGTGCGATAGGCGGCGTAATAGAAGAGGACGCGATAGGTGAAGCTGTTGATCGGGGGCATGAAGTCTTCTTGGGGAGCGGGAGGGATGTCATGCACACTGAGCTCGATGAGAGACTGTCCGTCGGCGCCGGGCAGGCGGGATTCTGTGACCTGCGTGCCGGCGGGCAGGATCGGCGTCCAGGCGATGGTGCTGCTGGCATCGCCGCGCGAGTTGGTGACGGTGGTGCTGCCTCCGAGGTCGATGTGCTTCCACATATAGTGGCCTTTGCGGGTCCACAGATTGGACTGAATGTACCAGTCGGGAGACTGCAGGAATCTGTCGTCGTATTGCAGGCGGTAGCGGTACTCGATGATGCTGCCGACTTCGACGTCGGGCATGGTGAAGACCTTGGCCATGACCTTGATGCCCTGGCCCTTCTCGATCAGCTTTTCGTATGGTTTTCCGGTGAAGGGGATGATTGTGCCGTCGGGGTGAATGGTTCTGCCCTGGACTGCTTCGACGTTGAATCCGGCGCCATTGCTGGCGCGGGCGAAGCTCAGCTCGACGTTGCCGAACTCCTTGCCGCCTTCGGTGAGGACTTTGAGCCGGGTGTAGATGCTGAACATGTGCAGCCTGTCGTCGGTGGACTCTTCGCGGTAGAGATAGACGGCGGAGGCACCGGGCACCTCGGGCTGGGAGGTCATCGAGAGTTCTTCGGGGGTGGGGGCGGTCCACTGCTGGGCGTGGGTGGAGACGGCAGAGAGAACGGTCAAGGCAGAGAGAAGAGAAAGGCGGAGGAGAGAGCGGCCTGAGAGGTTCATGATGGTTTCGTTCCTTTGCTGCTTCAACTGTGGTGTGTGGCGCGGTTGTTGCATGTGTTGTGACGCTGTTTCCTGTTGATTTTTCTTTATTGTTTTTTGAGGATGGCGCTTCGCTGCTCGTCGAATGCGATGACGCCGGCCAGCTTCTGGACGTCGGAGTATTTGTCGGCGGGAAGGGTGACCTCGCGGACGGTGTAGGTGCGGGTGTAGTGAAGGATGTTGTCTTTAACGTTGGTGGAGCTTTCGTAGGAGGCGAAGCCAAGATCGAGTTTGATTGGGTCGGGGATTTCGTCGACCGCATAGCCGGCGGGGAGGGCGATGGTGTAGTCGTCCTGCGCCTGCATGGTCTGATCGAGATTGACGGGGATATTGCCGTGACGTTCCTTGCGGTCGGCATAGAGTTCTTCGGTGCCGAGGACGCGAGGGCGAACCATGAGAAGCGGGCCGGTGGGCTTGCCGAAGCGATCGGCTGAGATGGAATAGGAGGTGGTGAGGTCCTTGTTCAAGGATTCGGCGTTCTGTACTTTGAAGTCGGAGACGGTGAAGCTGGTGAAGTCCTGCCCGAGGACTTTGTCGCGATACTGGGTCTGCTGCTTAACGTCGCCCATGGTGTAGAGATAACGATTGTCCTCGGAGAGATCGCCGAAGCGTTTTTCTATTACGGTTCCTTTGAGGGAGCCATCGGGCTGGAGCTGGAAGCTGGCGGTGCGGCGGATGGTGTTGAGGTCGGGGGAGAGAACGGGAAACTGGATGACCTGGCTGTCGGGGCCCTCCATCAGGACGCCGTAGCCGCCCTGGAGGTTGTGTTCCAGTTGACCGAAGGCGGTTTTTTCCCAGGTGGGGTCGAAGATGAGGTACTGGCG
>DATMPD010000266.1:0-5765 GCA_035567955.1 Edaphobacter sp. | reverse complement strand
GCCCAGGATTGGGCTAGATAAGGAGCCAGGAGGAGGGCTTTACGGAGTGATGATGAGTTGGACGTTTGCCTGGCCGCACATGCCGTAGATGGCGCCGGACCTGCAGGCTCCCGCGGAGTACTTGTAGCATCCGGGTTTTTTGGCCACCGTGGAGACGGTGCGATCAGAGCCGCCGATGATGGCTGCGGGGGGATCGAAGGGAGAGGCGGGGCCAAAGTCGACGACGAAGCCTATGTCTTTGCCGGTGCTCTTCCACTCGACCTTGGTTCCGGCTTTGACGCAGAACAGAGAGTTGCCTTTGGCATTCGGGATGTTGGGAGTTGCTGAAGCAGCGTTGGCTGTGCGTCTCACGTCGACAGAGCATGAAGTGGAGTTGCAGGTGTTCTGGTCGGTGCACATTTGCGGGGAGGAATCCTTGGTGCACGCGTAGGGGTCGGGCTTGGACTGGGCCATGGCACAGGTGGAGAACACAAAGATGGGTCCCAACAGCGAAGCACAGCTGAACAAAAAGCGTCGATAGGTGGTCATAGTTCCCCTCATGAATTCCACGTGCCGTTGACGGGCGCCGTTGATGTTCGTAGGCGACAACAGATTTAAAACTGCTGCACTAATTGACGCCTGATGTTCCGGCCCAATCGAGGACGTCCGAGAGTCTCCAGGGATTCTGAGCCAGGTCCAACTGCAACTGGCCTTCTTTGTCGAGGATCAACTGCGCCTGGGGATAGAGCATGCCCGTGCTCTTGCTCTTGTCCTGGGCGTTGAGTTCGAAGACGCCGGCGGTGAGACTGAAGGACTGCGATTGAGAGTCGGTGAAGGCTTCACCGAAACGGATCTGACGATTGGTGACGAAGACGATCTTGCGACCGGTTGGCGTTGGCGTCATCTTGATGTAGGAGCAGTCGTAGCCGAGTGTGCCGGTGATCTCGACGTGGCCTACGGCCTTCATCTTCGACAGGGCGGTGGTGAGTCCCTGGTTCTGGCCCTTCTCGAAGGCCTGAACCAGGTTGACCCTGTCTTGGGGCGTAGAGAACTCGTAGATGTTCAAGGTTACGCCGATGTTCTGACCCATCTGGGTTCCAGTGCCGAAGGCCTGGGCCTCGAGGGTTTCGTACTTGTCGCGGCTGAATCCGGGATGGGTTGCCAGCAGCGCGATGCCGATGACAACCAGGCATTTGCTGACGATCCAGAAAATTTTTGAGTTGAAGATTTTTGAAATGATGGACATGGCATTCTCCAGTGGCTGCGATTCTCGATGGCGGGGCCTGATTCTCATCGCGAGTGTACGTCGGAGATTGCACGGCTAAAAAGTAGCAAAATTACTGGTTTAGGAGAGAAATAGCACTAGTATTTTCTCGCGTTCGGCAATTCGATCAGACGACGGGAGCGGGGAGGAGATTGAGGGCGCCTTTGGAGATGAGGTCGTCGGCGACCCAGCGGCCGAGGGTGCAGGCCGGGGTTTCGTAGGTGGCTTCGGTGTCGATCTGGATCATGGATTCACCGTCGGGGGAGACGACCTGCGCTAGCATGCGCCACTTCCCTGCTTCGGTTGCAGGCGGGATGCAGTGGACGCCGATCGGGAGAGAACAGCCGCCGCCGAGGGCGTCGAGGGTGGTGCGTTCGGCGTCGATGGCGAAGCGGGTGTGGGGATGTTCGAGGAAGGCGATGGCGTTGCGGATGTAGGCGTCGCGGGCCTCGTCGATTGGGTGCGCGAGGCTGCGGGTTTCGAGGGCGAGGGCTCCCTGACCGGGAGAGGGGCAGATCTCTTCGGGGCAGAAGCGGTAGTGGACGGATTCAGTGCGCTTGAGGCGGTCGAGGCCGGCGGCGGCGAGGACGAGGGCGTCGCACTGGCCCTGCTCGAGTTTGCGCAGGCGAGTGTCGATGTTGCCGCGGACTTCGACGAATGTGACGTCGGGACGGAGGGCGAGGATCTGGGCGCGGCGGCGTGGGCTGGTGGTGCCGATGCGGCCGCCGGTGGGAAGGGTGTGGAGGGCCCAGTACTGCTCGCAGACCCACACGTCGCGGGCGTCGGCGCGTTTGGGGATGGCGGCGAGAGTGAATTGGGGGGCTAGTTTTGTGGGCAGGTCTTTCAAACTGTGGACGGCGAGGTCGATGCGACCCTCTTCGAGGGCTTCTTCTATTTCCTTGATGAAGATGCCTTTGCCATCGAGATTTGGCGGCGGGATAAAGCCGGGTTGCTGCATGCGGTCGCCGGTGGTGCGGATGATCTCGAGTTCGACGTGATAGCCGGCGTCGCGGAGTGCGTAAAGGATGTGGTTGGCCTGCCAGAGGGCAAGTTGGGAGCCTCGGCTGCCGATGCGGATGGGATTGCGGGGATTGTTGTGCTCGCTGCTCATAGTCTTAAGTAGGATACGGGATTAGGGGGTGATTGGTTCGCCCTTGGATCTCCCTGTCTGCCTGCAGTCTGCGGGTTAATTCAGTTTCATCGAAGGAGCTTTTCCAATGAAGATTCCACAGAGGACGAACCGGCGGAGTTTTCTGTCCGGGATGGCTGCAGCTTCCGCAGTGGTGCTCATGCCGGAGATGGCTGGAGCCGCGACCGATACGGGAATTTCTATCCTGGGGCCGAAGCCAGGATATACGCCGCAGGTAGGAACGCTGGTTTCGATGCTGACATGGATGCAGCCCGCGGTAACCGGTCCGGTGAAGGGGCTGACGCAGGCGCAGCTGGATTATCTGTTCGATGCGAATGCGAATTCGATTGGGGCGCTGCTGCTGCATCTGGCGGCGACGGAGCGGTTCTATCAACTGCATACGTTCGAGGGGATGAAGTGGGGTGAATTTCCTAGGGCAGAGCAAGAGAGGTGGGGTGCTGCGATGGACCTCGGGGACGCGGGACGCAAGACGATCAAGGGGCACGAGCTTAAGTTTTACATCGATGCGATGAGTGAGGTGCGGGAGAGATCGCTGACGGAGTTCAAAAAGCGGGATGATGCATGGCTGATGACGGTGGATAAGGATTGGGGTTGGGGGCCGACGAACAATTACTGCAAGTGGTTTCATGTGTGCGAGCATGAGTCGCATCATGCGGGGCAGATTGATATGTTGTTGAAGCGTGTGCCGGGGGCAAAGTAGTTCGACGAACCGAATTACCGGGCTGATGGGGGAGTGCAACGAGACGAGAGGCGTACCCAGCGGCTAAGAGCTCTATGTTTCGGCAGGTCAAAGAGGCTCGAGGCTGAAGTCTCGGGATACCTGGAAGCATAGACAACGATGCTGCAACACAAGCGCGATTAAAACGGAAGCAGGCATCGTCTACTGTTGCGAGACGATGCCTGCGTTTTTGCTGCTCTCTGTGAGTGAAGCGGGTTAGCGGTGACCGCCTCCACCTCCGCCGCCGTGGAAGCCACCGCCGCCACCGCCGTGGAAGCCCTCTCCGCCCGCTCTGACGGCACCTCCTCCGTGATACCCGCCTACATAGCCACCGCGGCCGTAGAAACCTCGGCCGTAGCCTCCGTAGATGAAGCCGCCGCCGCGGATGTAGTAGGGCGAGTAGAAGCCGTAGCCGAAGGGGCTCCAGAACAGGCCGTCACCAGGGAGCCAGGTGTAACCGAACGGGCCACCGGCCCAGTACCAGCCAGGATAGAAGCCCGAATATCCCGCGTATTCCTCGGCGAGATTCAGATTGGCCTCCCCTAGATAATTTGAGCGGAGGCTGCTCCATTTATAGAGCGGGTCCGTCTTTGCCTGGTCTTTGTTGAAGCCCTGCGGCTTGATCGGTTCGCCATTGAGCACGAGTTGATGGCCGCCTTTCACGTCGACCGGTTTGACGTTGGCCTGGAGATTCGCTCCGGGATAGACGGCGGCTTTGCCGTCGAAGACGCGCACGGTAGCGTTGGCGGCGTCGAAGGCGTAGAGGCCATTCTTCAGGAGCTGAGTCTGGCCGTTTTTCAGGTCGACGAGAATGGTGTTTTGCGGATAGATCTGATCGACTTCGACGTTGGCGCGTCCCTGCTCGAGTTTGACCTCGGTATGGGTGAGATCGGTGGAAACCATCTGGACGGTGCTGTCGTTGCCGAGACGGAGAAAGATGCCGGGCGTGAGCAGGATCTCCGCCTTACCGTTTGCGGTAGCGAGAACCTGGCCGGCTTCAAGTTTGGTGTTGCCTACAGATTGCGAGGATAGGGAACGACCTTCTATCGAGGCCTGACCTTCGATGTAGTTGAGAGTGCCCGGGCTGGCTGAGTTCGCGGTTTGCCCGAAGGCTGTCGCGGACAGAGTCGCCAGGGAAAGCAGAAGTGTTATCGCTTTGAACCTCGGCATGATCATTTCAAAAAACCTCTGTGTATTTAGATGTATCCAGATGCAAAAGGACACAAGCGCAAAGGCGCGTCATTACAGGGTTTTTTACAACAATTCGCTCGCGCAACTTTTGATCGGGTGTGGGGTTTAAGCTCGGGTGTGGGCGCTGCGGGATGGGCGGCGTTGTCGAAAAGCGTTGGGGGAGCCGGCTTCGACTGAGCGTCGTCACTTTGATGCGGTGCGCGACTTTTAGTGCGCCCACGACTTGATAAATTGCTGCTGGTTCGATTTTCAGGATGAAGCAGTGGTCCTGATGCGTGAGTCTCCCCTTCTCTCCTGTGTCCTTAGGAGCGTTGCGCCGTTAGCAGCGTACGGCCGCTGTCTCGTTTGCTAAAACTCTGCGGGGAGAACAACCTCACAAAGCTAACCCGGCTGGGAGTATGATTCGGGTTCCGGAAAAAAAGAAATGGGCCCTCCGGTCAAAAGGAGGAAAGATGACCTATAGGAACGCTACTCTCGTCGCTTGTCTAACCGTAGTGCTTGGCGGCCTTTCTCAAGTTGCCGCGGGCGCGACTCTCTGTGTTCAAAAAAATCCGAGCCCCGGATGTCCATATTCATCGATTGGCGCAGCTGTCGCGGCGGCATCAGCGGGGGACGTTGTTCAAGTGTCGCAAGGCACGTATAAGGAAGATGTAATTGTCGGCAAGGCAATCTCACTTGTGGGCGCAAACCGGGCCAACACGATTATTGACGCGAAGGGGCTGAAGAACGGCATCTACGTGGATGGACTGGATAACGCTGGTCTGCGCGGCGTTTCTATTTCGGGCTTCAAGGTGCAGAATGCTAACTTTGAGGGCATTCTCGTCACCAATGCCTCGGGGGTTACAATCTCGAGCAATCATATACTGAAAAACAACGTCAATTTGGATATCAACGCTGCCGACTGCCCGGACATTCCTGACTTTGAGACGAACGAGGGGTTTGACTGCGGCGAGGGAATTCATCTCAGCGGGGTGGACCATTCGATCGTTGCGGACAACCTGGTTGAGAACAACTCCGGCGGGATTCTGCTGAGTGACGACACGGGCGCCACGCACGACAACCTGATCATGGGAAATACGGTGCGGAACAATTCGTTGGATTGCGGGATTACGCTGGCATCGCATACGCTCTTCGCGCCGGGTCCGCCTACAGCGGCCGGAGTGTTTCACAATACGATCAACGGCAATGTGTCCGACCATAACGGAACCAAGGTGCCGGGAGCTGGAGCGGGCGTGGGCCTGTTTGCTCCTGCCCCCTGGAACAAGACGTATGGGAATGTTGTGGTGAACAACATCATTACGGATAACGGCCTGCCGGGTGTCGCGATGCATGCTCACTCGCCGGGCGCGTCGCTGCCGGACAATATGATCGCCGGCAACTATATCTCCGGCAATGGCGCAGATGATGCCGATACGCTGACCTCGGGGCCGACGGGGATCAATGTATCGGGCGGGGACGATGGA
>DATMPD010000265.1:0-10257 GCA_035567955.1 Edaphobacter sp. | reverse complement strand
CGGCGGCTAAGGCGAAATAGATTGCAACTAGAAGGAGATGTTCGTGAGCCAACCACATTCCGATGCGCTGGTGTTCTTTGGTGCGACGGGCGATCTTGCTTATAAGAAGATTTTTCCGGCGCTGCAGGCGATGATCAAGCGTGGCACCCTCAGTGTTCCGGTGCTTGGGGTGGCGAAGGCAGGGTGGGGTCTCGACCAGTTGAAGGCTCGGGCGAAGGATAGTTTGGAGCAGCATGGCGGGCTCGACCCGGCGGCGTGGGAGAAGCTGAGTTCGTTGCTGCGTTATGTTGACGGCGACTACTCCGATCCGGCTACGTTTGTTGCGGTGCGGCAGGCTCTGGGTTCGGCGGAGAGACCGGCGCATTATCTGGCGATTCCGCCTTCGATGTTTGAGACCGTGGTGGAGCAATTGGTGCAATCCGGTTGCGCGAAGAAAGCGCGGATGATCGTGGAGAAGCCGTTCGGTCACGATCTGGCTTCGGCGCAGGAGCTGAACCGGATTCTGCTTTCGGCGTTTCCTGAGTCTTCGATCTTTCGGATTGATCACTATCTGGCTAAGGGCCCGGTTCATAACATGGTGTCGTTTCGTTTTTCGAACTCGTTTCTGGAGCCGTTGTGGAATCGGGAGTACATCGAGAGTGTGCAGATTACGATGGCGGAGGACTTCGGCGTGCAGGGCCGGGGGGCCTTCTACGACCAGACGGGCACCATTCGCGACGTGATCCAGAACCATATCTTCCAGGTGATGTGCAATCTGGCGATGGAGTGTCCGGCGCGGCGGGACAGCGAGTCGATGCGGGATGAGAAGGTGAAGGTGCTGAAGGCGATTCCGGCGATCGATCCGAAGAATCTGGTTCGCGGGCAGTTTGTCGGGTACCTCCAGGAGAAGGGCGTTGCTCCGAACTCTCAGGTGGAGACCTTCGCCGCGCTTGAACTGGAGATCAAGTCGTGGCGGTGGGACGGCGTTCCATTTTTCATTCGCGCGGGAAAAAATCTTCCTGTGACCTGCATGGAGGTCATGGCGCGAATGCGCCAGCCGCCCACCACTAACCTGACCGAGCCGGATACACCGCGGAATTATCTACGCTTCCGCATCTCGCCGGAGATGACGATTGCGATGGCGGTTTCGGTGTCGCCCCCGAGCGGGGTTGGAAAGCGTGAGGAGGTGGAGTTGGTGGCGTGCCGGCATCCGCAGCCGGGGGAGATGGAGGCGTATGAAAAGGTTCTGACCGATGCGATGGCCGGGGATGCGACTTTATTTGCGCGACAGGACTACGTGGAGGAAGCCTGGCGGATCGTCGATCCGATGCTGAAGGCTGCGACTCCGGTGTATCCGTATGAGCCGCACACGTGGGGTCCGATGCAGGTCGATCCACGGCTACGGCCTCCCTGCGGGTGGGATGTTCCGACGGCTGGGGAATCGGCAGACTTCCGGGTTGTCGCGCAGCCAGCGTAGGGCGTGCTCTCCAGAATGGGATTGCGTGGAGTACGGGAGCTTCAACGGCCTGAATGTTGTGGATCGTGGCGGATTCGGGCTGGGGTTCGGATTGGGGTTCGGAACCGGTGGACTCCTGCTGGTCTCGAAGGATGCGTTCCAGCAGGAGGGTGACGGCGCTTTTGCGTTGAGAGGCTCCGCCTACTTCCTTTTCCGCCCAAAAATCGCATGTCAAAGTGCAAGGCAGAAGCCAAGCCCCAAAGGGCGAAGCGACTGATTCATCGCCCTTTGCTATTGCCCTTAATTTTTTTCGACCTTTGGACGCGGTGATGGTGGGCTGGGTGGGGAAAACAGGCGACGGCAAGGGCAGGCCGGGCAAAAAGGCAAAAGCAGTCCTCCGCCTGCGGCGAAGGATGACAACTAGATTGTTTTGCAGCCAGCTAAAACTGGAAGCCGACGGAGAACTGGAGTTGGCGGCCTGCGAGTGCGGCGGTTGGTTGGCCGAAGCGAGAGGAGCTGAGGGTTCCGATGTAGCTGGTGAAGTTGGGGTGGTTGAGGACGTTGAAGGCGGATGCGCCGGCGGAGAGGATTTTGGCCTTGTCCCCTTTCTCTTTGGTGAGGCGGAAGTCGTGGTTGTAGAGGAGGTCGAGCGAGGCTACTCCGCCGCCCTGAAGGGTGTTGCGTGCGACGCCGGTGGGGCGCGCGTTGCCGAGGCCGGTGTGATAGAAGTCGTTGCCGGTGATTTCGTTGTAGGGAGGAGCGGAGTAGAGCGTGGCGCCGACGCCGAGGGAGAGCCAGTGATCGGGGTTGATGTTGCCGAGCAGATTAAAGCGCTGGAGGCGATCCTGAGTGGAACGGCCCCACTCGTCGTTGGGCAGGTATTGGTTTTGGGGGAAGGCGTTGATGCCGCCGGTGTTGCCGTAGAAGCTTGAAATCGTGTACTGACCTTGTCCTGTGAACCAGCGTCCGGCTTGACCGCGAAAGGACAGGTCGAGGGCGTTGAGGAGAGTGCGGCTCCCGGACTCGATCTGCTGGATCTGGCCGTAGTTTAGATTCGGGCGCGGGTAGTTGGCGGTGAGGCTGGGGTTTGGCGGGAGGATGGGCGCGTTGGCGTCGCGGGATCGGAAGCTCTTAATCTGGACCTGACCGCGATAGGCAGCGGTGAGGGTGAGTGTCTTTTGGATCTGGCGCTCGACTCCGGCGCTGTATTGGAAGGCGTAGGGAGTGCGGACGTGCGGGTCGAATTGGGCGAGGTTGGTTGGATAGGCGCTGAAGTTCGTGGTTGGAGGGAGCGGGAAGACGGGATTTGGAATCTGCACGGAGTAGAGGACGACGCCGTTGTGGAGCTTGACGGTGGCTGGGAAGTCGCCGCCGGTGCGGTCGTAGAAGACGCCGGTGCCGACGCGGAGGATGGTTTTGCCATCACTGGGGGCGTACGCGAGAGAGATTCGGGGGGCGAGGTTGTTGTTGTCGGGGAGAAAGGTCTGCCAGTCGTAGCGGAGGCCTAAGGCGAGCTGGAGTTTTGGACTGAGTTTGATCTGGTCCTGAATGAACGAGCCGAATTCGTTGATCCAGTAGAGACCGCGCCCGGGACCCTGCTGCGCGGTGAAGACGTAGGGCGTGTTGCCGGAGTAGCTGGAGAGGGAGGAGAACTTGTAGGTGCCGAGACGATTGGTGTGGTCATCGACGGCGCGGCGACTGAACTGGGGGAGTTGTACGCCGGCGCGAATGTAGTGCTTGCCGTGGCTCCACGTGATGATTTCGTTGACGTGGATGGTGTTCTCGGTCTTGGCTACGTCAGCCTGCGCGCCACCGCCGATGAACGAGCCGCTGACCTGGATGGACTGTGCGTTGGTGACGCTTTGGGTGACGTCTTCGTCCTTTTCGAGGGTGATTTGAAGCTGGTTGATGAGGGTCGGGGAGATGATGATGCGGTCGTTGAGGATGGCGTCGTCTTCGCGGGAGTTCAGGTTGTAGCCGGCTTCAGCGAGGGTGATGCCGCCGACGCCTGCGTTGGTGCTGGTGCTGTTCTCGAAGTTATAGCCGAGGGAGAGGCGGTGGTTGGGGGAGAAGTCGTGGGTGACGCGCAGGGAGTATTGCGAGTTGCGGTTGGGGGTGAGGACGTTTTCGATGATGGGGCCGTTGGGGCCGATGGCGTTGACTACGGCTGCGGTGTCCTGCTGGCGGTAGGATGCCGAAGTGATGAAGCTGGTGTGGCCGCCGTGACCGATGGGGCCGGAGAGATGACCCTCGTAGATGCGGCGGGATTCGGGCGGGCGGACGGGGGAGAAATAATTCTTCGCGTTAAAGATGGCGTTGCGATCGATGAAGTTGACTTCGCCGTGGAAGTTTGGGGAGCCGGGTTTGGTGATGATTTCGATGCGGCCGCGGCCGGGGCGGGTGAATTCGGCGGAGTAGGGATCGTTGTTGATGCGGACTTCCTGAATGGCGGAGGCGGAGACGCCTACACTCTTCATCTCGACCCCGTCGACGATGAGGGTGACGCCGCCAGAGGAGCCGGCGGAGGCGTCGAGGAATGGAGTGAGGGTGGCGATGTAGTCCTGGTCGAAGACGGGGAGTTTTTTCAGGTCGCTGCCGGTGACGCTGACGGTGTCGCGATTGGCGGAGGTGTCGGTGGAGAGGGATTGTTCGGCTCCGACGTTGACCTGCTGGTTGATGGCCTCGGGGTCGAGAGTGATCTTTATTGTGGTGACGCCGGTGGTGAGGCGGAGTGTCTGGGTGTGGGCGGCGAAGCCGGAGAAGGCGGGGACTGCGAGAGAGAAGGTGCCGGCGTGCAGGTTGGTGAGGAGGAAATTTCCGGCGTCGTCGACCGTCGTTTGGGTGAGGAGATCACCGGCGGGGGATTCGAGGCGCACGGTTGCACCTGGGACCGTGGCGCCGGTTGGGTCGACGACAGAACCGCGTATGGAAGGCAGGTTCTGCGCGTGAGCCAAGGAGGCTACGGACGCAATGAGGATGGCCAGCAGGCGTCGCAAGTGCATGGTTCGATGGTAACGTTTGAGGCTTAAACCATTCTTAAGAGAGGGTGTTGGGGAAGGCTCGACCGTGCCTCGGAGCCGGGATTGTGACAGATTTCGCGTGGGAGGACTACAATTTCGAGCGCTGGAAGTATCGATTTTAAGGAGCAAAAAAATGGCGACGATGTCGGCGATTCAACCTGGAAGCTACGGATTTCCCGTAAACATTCGGAAGCGGTATGAGAACTACATTGGCGGCGAGTGGGTGGCGCCGCTGTCGGGGCAGTACTTCGAAAATGTCACGCCGGTGACGGGGCAGGTGTTGTGCGAGATTGCGCGGTCGAATGCGGCGGATGTGGATCGTGCGCTGGATGCGGCGCATGCGGCGAAGAAGATGTGGGGGAAGACCTCGGCTGCGGAGCGCGGGCGGATGCTGGAGAAGATTGCCCAGCGGATTGAAGACAATCTTGAGATGCTGGCGACGGTGGAGACCTGGGACAACGGCAAGCCGATTCGCGAGACGATGGCGGCGGATATGCCTCTGGCGATCGACCACTTCCGTTATTTTGCGGGGGTGATCCGTGCGCAGGAGGGTTCGATCTCGGAGATCGACGCGAACACGATTGCGTATCACTATCATGAGCCGCTGGGCGTGATCGGGCTGATTATTCCCTGGAACTTTCCTATTCTGATGGCGACGTGGAAGCTGGCGCCGGCACTGGCGGCAGGGAACTGCGTGGTGCTGAAGCCGGCTGAGCAGACACCGCTGTCGATCCTGGTGTTGATGGAGCTGATTCAGGATATTCTGCCGCCGGGTGTGGTGAATATTGTGAATGGCTTTGGGCTGGAGGCAGGAAAGCCGCTGGCATCGAGTTCGCGTGTGAACAAGATTGCGTTTACGGGTGAGACGACGACGGGGCGGTTGATTATGCAGTACGCCTCGCAGAACCTGATTCCGGTGACGCTGGAGTTGGGCGGCAAGTCGCCGAATATCTTCTTTCAGGATGTGGCGGCGGCGGATGATGCGTTCTTCGATAAGGCGCTCGAGGGCTTCACGATGTTTGCGCTGAACCAGGGCGAGGTTTGTACGTGTCCTTCAAGGGCGCTGATTCACGAAACGCTTTATGACCAGTTCATGGAGAGGGCGCTGGGGAGGGTGAAGGCGATCAAGCAGGGGAATCCACTGGACAAGACGACGATGATCGGCGCGCAGGCCTCGACCGAGCAGATGGAGAAGATTCTTTCTTACTTTGACATCGGCAA
Source organism: Edaphobacter sp. (assembly GCA_035567955.1). Taxonomy (GTDB): domain Bacteria; phylum Acidobacteriota; class Terriglobia; order Terriglobales; family Acidobacteriaceae; genus Edaphobacter. Next base: position 4,581 of record DATMPD010000265.1, on the reverse strand, counting down.
GCAGGAGGGGGCTGAGGTGTTGATCGGCGGCAAGCGCTCGACGCAGACCGGCGATCTGGCGGAAGGATTTTATATTGAGCCTACGGTCTTCAAGGGCCACAACAAGATGCGCATCTTCCAGGAGGAGATCTTCGGGCCGGTGGTTTCCGTGACGACGTTCCATGATGAGGACGAGGCGCTGGCGCTGGCGAACGACACTTTGTATGGGCTGGGCGCTGGAATCTGGACGCGGGATCTGAATCGCGCTTATCACTTTGGGCGGGAGATTCAGGCGGGGCGGGTTTGGACGAACTGCTATCATCTGTATCCGGCGCATGCTGCGTTTGGCGGGTATAAGCAGTCGGGTGTTGGGCGGGAGAATCACAAGATGATGCTGGATCATTATCAGCAGACGAAGAATCAGCTGGTGAGCTATAGTCCTAGTGCGCTTGGATTCTTCTAGGGTGTCGGGCGGGATGTGCCCTGGGAGTGAACGGCCCGGGGCTAAAGCCCGTCTGGCAGGCGGCGATTGTCGCAGGGCTAAAGCTCTGCGCTAATCCCAACGGCAACGGCAACGAATAAGGGCAACAGCAACAGCATACGAAAGAGAGTTGCTATGGTGGTTTTGCCCGAACAGGTGGTTGCGACGGCTGCTGCTGACGAGTTGATGGGCAGGCTCGAGGAAAAATATGGGGAGCTGATGTTTCATCAGTCGGGAGGCTGCTGCGACGGGAGCTCCCCTATGTGTTATCCGCGGGGGGAGTTTCTGGTGGGTGATAGCGATGTGCTGATGGCGACGCTGGGTGAGACGCCGTTTTATATGAGCAAGAGCCAGTTTGAGTACTGGAAACATACGCAGCTGATTCTGGATGTGGTGCCGGGGCGCGGGGGGATGTTTTCGCTGGAGAATGGAGAGGGTGTTCGGTTTCTGATCCGGTCGAGAGTGTTTACGGACGAGGAGATTGAGGCGCTGCGGGCGGCGGGGCGGATCTGATTGTGTTTGAGCTGTTCGCAGAGTGAAAACAAGACCCGGGGCTAAAGCCCATGGGGCGCGAAACTCTGTTTCGTAGGGCTAAAGCCCTACGCTTAATCCCAAAAGCAACAACGGAAACTTTTGAAAATCCCAAAAGCAACAATAGGAGCTTTTGAAAATCCCCAAAGCAACAACAGAAGCTTTTGAAGGCTATCGCTTGGCGAAGCACCTGGTCATGATGGCGGTGTGGAGGCGTTCGCGCAACTCATCGGAGACCTCGTAGATCTCTTTTCCCTTGTAGACCTCGATGGTCTGGTGGGTGGTGTCGAGGACGACGCGGCAGTGCTGGCAGCCTGCGGTGTGGGTGCGGATCTCCTCGAGCAGTTTGGGACTGAGCTGTTCGTCGAAGTAATCGGAAAGGTGGCTTAATAGGTCGGTGCAGTTCATGCAGGTTGGCCCTCCTGCTTCTTGCGGAAGTAGCGGCTGAGGCGTTCGCGCAGTTGGAGGCGCGCGCGTAACAATCTGGATTTTACGGCGGGGACGCTCAAGCCGAGTGCCTCCGCAGTCTCTTCGGTGGAGAGATTTTCGACGTCGCGCAGGGTAAAGACACTGCGAAAACCAGGAGGGAGCCCCTGGATGGTCTTACGAAGAATATCGGCGAGCTCGGCCTGGTTGTACTCCTGCTCGGGGTTAGGGCGCCACTCGGCGAAGTCGCGAGGGATGGACCCTTCTTCAGTCTGAACGTCCTGGTCCATGGAGACGGTCTTGCTGGTCTTGCGCTTGCGCAGGCGCATGAGGCTCTCATTGACGGCGATGCGGACGAGCCAGGTAGAGAACTTGGAGTTTCCCTGGAACTGGTCCAGCTTCTCGTAAGCCTTGAGGAATGCGTCCTGCGTAATGTCTTCGGCGTCTTCACGGTTTTGTGTAATGTGCTGTGCTACGCGGAAGATCTGGCGCTCGTACTGACGGACCAGCTGCTCAAATGCTGCCGTATCCCCCGACTTGGCCCGTGCGACGAGCGCTACGTCGGGGTGGATCTCTTCCGTTACTGGGGATTGGATGGTAGGCATCAGTAAAAGGTTCGAAAAACGCACACTGAAATGGCACGGCTTCCCAGCCGGGGCGAATCAGTGTTCTCTTCTTAGTGTAAATGCCAGTGGGGTAGAGAGCAAAGAGGCGGGAGCGAGGCTGTGAGACGTGCAGGAGGCAGCCTGAGCTGCCGAAGAACGCGACCGGGAGTCAACGTGCTCCGGCGTGTCAGGAGACGGTTACCGGGCAAACTTGCGACGAAGGGCACCGGCAGCGCCGAGGAGCCCGGTTCCGAGCAGGGCGAAGGTGCTGGGCTCGGGAGTCGGGGCTGCATTGACACTGGTGAAGACGAAGGTGTCGTCGTTGTAGTCCCAGTCCGACTGGTTGGCGGGCAAATCTTCCATGCCAACGTAGGTGCCGTTGATGGTGCCGTATGCGCCGATGGTGCCATTGAACGCGGTAAAGTAGGCGTGGCTATCGCCGTCCGGGCTGGTGGCGGGATTCGATGAAAAGACGTCTCCGGGGAAGGAGGTGTTGTAGAGATCGAAGACAAGAGTATCGCCGTTGTGCAGGCTTGGGCTGGTAAAGGTCACCGACGAGCCGACCGTGAAGGGAGCTTGATTGTTGAAGACGCCCTGCGGCGAGAGGAAGGTGCTGGTAGTTGCGTCGAAGATGGAGATGGTGTCGGTATCGGCCGCGCTGACGGAGTAGAAGTATGCGGTGATGCCGGTTCCGGTTGCTCCGTTGAAGGTAATCGTGGAGGGAGAATCCGGGTGACCCACGTTGGAATAAGGCGCAAACGGCGCAGCATAAAGGGTTGTGCTACCAGCAGCAAGGACAGAGGCAAGGGCAAGCAGAGAGAGGCGCATTGGAACTCCTAGGCAGAACACGGATGACTTCTTACCCTGGGTAATTGCAATCCGGAAGCCACAGGATGGAATGGTGGAGGTTGTCGTATGTTGGTGACTTCTATAAGTCTGTGCGCGGAATCGAGGAAATTTTTGCATAGATAGCGAAAATATTTGCCACATCGCAATCGCTGACACTGGCGGGAAAGAGAGCGATGTATATATTGAAGCGAAGAACTCTCAGACGGCCATTGCTCTTTCGCTAACGTACCTGAAGAGGTTCGGGGTGGAATGCGGCGGTGAGGAATCTGGAACGCAATTAGAGTGGATTATGTGGGTTGGAAGAGCGATACAACCGTGACGAGCACCTGGGGCAGGCTTCGGGGTGCGGTGGCGGTCGCCTCTCTAGTGGGGGTGCTGGCGCTGTGTGCCGAGAGTGGCTTTGCGAGACAGGCGGCGACTACGGACGCGGCGAAGAAGCCGGCGAGTAAAAGCAAGACGTCCTCTTCCGCTCAGACCAAGAGCGAGGGAACGAGTTCCAGCAAGAGCGCGGGTCGGGCCAAGACGACTTCCAGCAAAACGGCAAAGGGCAAGAGGACATCGACGAGCAAAGGACATGCGGCGTCGACTGCTTCGCACAAGCCGACGGCGCAGACGATCCATCTGACGAGCGCGTTTAAAGCGTCTGAGCAGTTGCGTCCGATGGCGCAGCAGTTGGCGATGACGCGGGCGCCGTCAGCCTATAGCGGGGTAGAAAATTACGCGCGGGTGCATCCGGGAGAAGGAGCGGCTGCGGCCTATCTTGCCCTGGGGCACGCTTATATGCTCGACCACCGTTATGCCGATGCGTCGGGAATGTTTCGCCGGGCCAGCGTGAGCGGGACTGCTCTGGATGATTATGCCGACTATCTTGGGGCGCAGGCTGCGGTGCAGGGAGCGCATGGGGCAGATGCGTATGCGCTGCTCGATCACTTCGACGAGAAGCATCCGGATAGCATCTTCAAGACGAATGCTCCGGTGCTGCTGGCAAATGCCTACTTGCAGCAGAACGATCCGCAGGGTGCGCTGCGGGTTCTGTTGCCGCTGGCGGATACGGCGCAGGCAGCGCATGTGGACTTCCGTTATGCGCTGGGACGGGCTTACCAGATGTCGGGCGATACGTCGCATGCGGCTGCGGTCTTCAGAAGCTTGTATGTCAATCTGCCTTTGAGTATGGAGGCGGCAGAGGCGCGGGCGCAGATGCAGGCGATGAATATGCCGCTAACCGCGGTCGAGCGCAAGGTTCATGCGGATCAGTTATTCAATGCGAAACGCTACGCGGAGGCGGGCGTGGAGTACCACTCGATCGAACACGACAGCTCCGGGCTGAGCCAGGCGGATCATGACGCGCTGCTGATTTATGCTGCGGCGTGCGATATGAAGCTGAAGCATATCAGCCGGCGAGAGGTGGAGAAGCTGCCGAATACGAGTGACGACAGCGCGGCGTTGAAGCTGTATATGCTGGCGGAGCTTTCGCGTAACGATCACGACGAGGCGGGCCACGATGCGCTGATTGCGCAGATGGTGGAGCGGTTTCCGAACAGCAGGTGGCTGGAGGAGGCGCTGTACTCCGGCGGCAATATGTATCTGCTGAAGCATGATGCGAAGCAGGCGACCTATCACTATTCGCTGCTGGTGAAGATGTTTCCCAGCAGCACGTATGCGGCTTCGGCACACTGGCGGACGGCGTGGATGAACTACCGGCTGCACAAC
>DATMPD010000264.1:0-4079 GCA_035567955.1 Edaphobacter sp. | reverse complement strand
CAGAACTACACCGGCCTCTGCCCCTTCCACAAAGAAAAAACCGGCTCCTTCTCCGTCAACGCCACCCACGGCTACTTCTACTGCTTCGGCTGCCACGAAAAGGGCGACGTCTTCACCTTCGTCATGAAGATGGAGAACATCTCCTTCCCCGAGGCCATCCGCGTCGTCGCCACCAAGTGCGGCATCCCTCTTCCCAAGCGAGAGTTCAGCTCCCCCGAAGAAGCTCAGGAAGCCGGCCTGCGCCGCCAACTCATCGACATCCACGAAGCCGCCACCCAATACTTCGAAGCCGCCCTCAAAGGCCCCGAGGCCGCCCGCGCTCGCGAGTATCTCACCGGCCGCGCCGTCACCCCCGAGACCATTGCAAAATTCCGCATCGGTTACGCCCCCGACGACTTCAACCACATGCGCGAACAGCTCGCCAAACACTTCCCCGACCCAGTCCTCCGCGCCAGCGGCCTCTTCAGCGCCAAAGAGCAAGCCGACGGAGGCCAGGGTCAGCTCTACGCCCGCTTCCGCAAACGCATCACCTTCCCTATCGCCAACGAACAGGGCAAGACTATCGCGTTCACCGCCCGCGCCCTCGACGCCCAGGACGAAAAAGGCCGCGACATCGCCAAGTACCTCAACTCCCCCGAAACCGCCCTCTACAGCAAAGGCCAAATCCTCTTCAACCTCGACAAAGCCAAAGCCGACATCCGCGCCCTCGGCTTCGCCCTCCTCGTCGAAGGCCAGATGGACTGCATCTCCGTCTACATGGCCGGAATAAAAAACGTCATCGCCACCTCCGGCACCGCCTTCACCGAGATGCAGGTCCGCCTCCTCAGCCGCTTCGCCAAACGCGTCATCGTCAACTTCGACCCCGACACCGCCGGCGTCGCCGCCACAGAAAAATCCATCGCGCTCCTCACCGAAGAGGACTTCGAAGTAAAAATCGTCACCCTCGAAGGCGGCCTCGACCCCGACCGCTTTCTCCGCGAGCAAGGCGTCCAGGCCTACATGGCCGCGCTCCGCAACGCCAAACGCCACTCCGACTTCCTCATCGACCACGCCCGCGAACAGTTTCCCGGCCGCACCGCCGACGCCAAAGTCAAGGCCCTCAACTTCCTCCTCCCCCACATCCGCCGCATGCCCAACCGCATCCAGCGCGACGAGTTCGCCGCCGACGCCGCACAGAAACTCGGCATCGACTCCGCCATCCTCCGCCAGGAGCTCAAACAAGCCGCCGCCCAGCGCGTCGAAAGCGTTCGAGCCCACAACCACGACCCAGCCAGCGAGACCGAACGCGTCCTGCTCCGCGCCCTCGTCTTGCCCGAGCACGACCCGGCCCGCACTCTCGCCGCCGACCAGCTCTCCCAACATCCCGAGTGGTACGACAGCCTCCCCGCCGCCGCACTCCTCGAAGCTCTCTCCCACGCCCCCGCCCCTCCCAACCCGCTCGACGCCGCACCCGATCAGCACAGCCACGTCCTCCTCGCCCGCGCCCTCCAGCACGAAGCCGATCCCGCGTCGTCATCCAACACGCAATCCATGACCGAGCAGGTCGAAAACGCGCTCCACACCCTCGAGCATCGCCAGCTCGAACGCCGTCAGCGCGAACTCCGCACTCTCATCGCCGAAGCCGACCGCCGCGGCGACCAGGAAATGTTAAGAAAGCTCACCGCAGAAAAACTCCAGATCGACCGCAAACTCCGCGAACACTAACCCTCCCTCAAACATGGCTCCACCTGATGAGCAGGCACAACGGCAAGCCGTTAGACTTGCTCAGGATGAAGGAATACCCCCCAAGCATGAGTATGGATGGCTTCACAAAACGAAGGTTGATGCTTGGCTTCTTAACCAACTGGGTGGGAAAGCTCTCCGCGACCGTCATCCAGTTCATCCAGATACCTGTTTTCCTCCATTTCTGGAGCGTCCCGCTCTACGGCGAGTGGATGATCGTCAACTCCATCCCTGCCTACCTCAGCTTCAGCAACGCCGGCTTCGGCAGCGTCGCCGGCAACGAGATGACCATGATGGTCGCACGCGACGACCGCGACGGCGCCCTCCGCGTCTTCCAGAGCTGCTGGTGGCTCATCTCCCTCATCTGCACCGCCATCATCATTCTCCTCAGCGGAACCCTCTACTACCTTCCCGCCGCCCGCCTCCTCAAGCTCACCGCCCTCGGCGAATCCGACACCAAGTGGATCATCTTTTATCTCGGCATCTCGGTCCTCCTCGGACAGCTCGAACAGCTCCTCCAATCCGCCTATCGCTGCATCGGCCGCTACTCCTACGGCACCTTTCTCAAAAACCTGTTCTCGCTCGCAGCCTTCGGCGCAATGATCGCCTCCGTAGCGCTCGGCATGGGCCCGCGTATGGCAGCCCTTATCTTCGCTTCCATCAACATCGCCGTCACCGTGTTCTTCTGCATCCTCGTTCGCCGCGACATCCCCTGGATCGAATACGGCTGGCAGCACGCCAGCTTCGACGAGATCCGCAAACTCTTCCGCCCCGCCATCGCCTTCATGGGTTTTCCCCTCGGCAACGCCCTCAGCCTGCAGGGAAGCCTGCTTGCCGTCGGTTACGCTCTCGGCCCCACTCAGGTCGTCATCTTCAGCACCGCCCGCACCGTCTCCCGGGTTGCGCTCCAGATGGTCCAGATGGTCAACAATACCTTCGAACCTGAGATGTCCCTCGCCTACGGTGCAGGAAACTACCCGCTCACCCGCACGCTCCTCCGCCGCGCCTGCCAACTCGCCCTGATTGCCGCCGTCATCATTGTTCTTGTCATGATGAGCTTCGGCCCCTGGTTTCTCACCCACTGGACCTCCGGCCACGTCCCCCCCAGCCGCAACCTGCTCAGCATTCTTCTGCTCGTCGTCGTCCTCTATGCGCTCTGGTCAACCAGCGCCACCCTGATGACCTCCACCAACCAGCACCAGAGGCTCGCCACGGTCTACATCGCCGGCACCAGCCTGACCTGCGTCCTCTGCTATCTTCTGGCCCGCACCTACGGCCTCTATGGCGCAGCCGCATCGCTCCTCATCTCCGAAACCGTCATGAACCTCTACGTCGTCCCCGCCTGCCTTCGCATCGCTCACGACACCATGCCAGCCTTCCTCGCCAGCCTTCTTCACTATCCCCATTCGCTACGCCCGGCCGCCCTCCTGGCCCGAATCCGCCGATCCAAACCCGGCTTTGAAAGCTGAGCGAATCCAAGCAAACCGCTGACCCTCCTCTCCGTTTTGGTTATAACCTGTGTTATAATCTTCCTAAGGAGGCCCCCTATGGCCACCGCTGTGAAAATTACCACGATCGGCAACTCCGTCGGCATTGTCCTGCCTAAAGAGGTGCTAAACCGCCTTCACGTCGAAAAAGGCGACATCGTCTACATTACCGATTCGCCAGAGGGGGTTCTTCTCACTCCCTACAGCGCCGCATTTGCCCGGAAACTCGATGCGCTCGAGCAAGTTATGCGCGAAAACCGTGATGTCCTGAAGAGACTCGCAGAATAATGCAGGAGCAGATCTGGATAGATAAACCCGAGGTACTCATCGCTCACTCAATGCAGTTGGCAGAGCATGGCGGCTCCGATGGTATTCGCGACGAGACCCTTCTCGACTCAGCCCTGGCAAAGCCGCGCAACGTCTTTGCCTACGCCGACACCATCAGCCTTCCCCGGCTCGCGGCATCCTACGCCTTCGGCATTGCTCGCAATCATGCCTTCGTCGACGGAAACAAACGCACTGCGTTAGTCGTCTCCGAGGGCTTTCTGCGCGTAAATGGCCTGAAAATTGTCTCAACACCGGAAGAGAAATACTTCACCTTCCTCCACCTCGCTGACGGCTCCCTCACCGAGGACGAACTGACCGCCTGGTTCACCAGCCACGCCGTGCCTTTGTAAGGCTCAAATCGAGCATTCTAGAAACTTTTTTCCCCGCAAGGCGTCTAAAGAGTGTGGTATTCTGTGATTCGCTGGGGACGTGTGCCTTCGAATGCCCAGACCTCTGAGGTCTCCGGGCTTGCCAACGCGGTCTAAACCGCAATCTGCTCCCTGCCCATTACGCAACATCCCAGGGATGCCTCCGCTTGAATAC